>JAFXQI010000110.1 GCA_017527155.1 Kiritimatiellia bacterium | reverse complement strand
TTGGCGCCGTCGCAGGCCATTCCGGGGAGGATGGCGAGGGTGTTGACGATGGCGTGGATGACGGTGCGGTAGTCATGGGCCAGGAGGTAGGCGATGCCGGCGCCGGCGCCGGCGGCCGCGGTCGTGGCGCCGCAGAAGGCGGAGAGGCAGCCGATGCCGTCCTTGAGGTGGATGGCGACGAGGTTGGCCAGGGCCAGGGCGCGGAGGAGGTCGTCGGGCGCCGTGCCGAGTTCCCGGGCGTAGGCGATGACGGGGAGGGAGACGGTCAGGCCCTGGTTGCCGCTGCCGCTGTTGATGACGACGGGCATCTCGCAGCCGCCCATGCGGGCGTCGCTGCCGGCGGCGGGCCAGGCCTTGGCGCGGGTGCGGACGCCGTCGCGTCCGTTGGCGAGGATGACCTTGCCGATGCAGGCACCCCAGTCGCCGCGGAGGCCTTCCTCGGCGATGGCGAGGTTGCAGCGGACCTGGCGGTCGAGGATGCCGCGGACGTCGTCCGGGTCGAGGACGGCGACGTAGTCCCAGATGGCGGGGACGCTGAGCCAGGAGCGGTCGGCGGGGGCGGACGGGACTCCCGGGACAACCGGGACGGACGGGACGGGGGCGACGGGCCGGCCGTCGCGTTCGCGGAGGACGACGCGGGTGTGGCCGCCGGTGAGGCGTACGCGGCCGGTGGCGCCGCCGCGGAAGGCGGTGACCTGCAGGTCGAAGACTTCGGGGGTGTCGAGGGCGGCGACTTCGACGGGGACGGCGGCGAGGTAGTCGCGGACGGCGGCGCCGGTGCCGGGTCCGGCCCCGGCGAGGAGGTCGAGCTCGCGGGCGGGGTCGCCCGCCAGGATGCCGGCGGCGGCGGCGGCTTCGAGGCCCTTGAGCCCGCCGGTGTGGGGGACGACGACGGATTTGACGTTCTTGATGATGGAACCCGAGGCTTCGACGCGGAGGCGGTCGGGGCGGCCGCCGGCGAGGTCGCGGGCGAGGGCGGCGGCGTAGGCGACGGCGATGGGTTCGGTGCAGCCCATCGCGGGGACGAGTTCGGTGCGGAGGACGGCGGTGCAGGCGCGGTAGGCGTCGTCGCCGCGTTGCATGGTGGGGACCCGGTTCATGGAAGGGGAGTGTATGCCACGGAAGGGGCCGGGGCAAGGCAAAGCGGCCGCAGGCCGGCGGAAACCCGTTTTCCAACCATTGGAAAACGCTTCCCGGGCGCGCGGGGAGCGGAAGGGGTTGCGCCGGGGGGCGGAGGGGGGTATACCATGGCCATCATGATCCGGAAACAACGCATCGTCGTCGTCATGCCGGCCTACAACGCGGCGAAGACCCTCGAAAAGACCGTCCGCGAGGCCCAGGCCACCGGCGTGGTCGACCACATCGTGCTCGTCGACGACGCGAGCCGCGACGGGACCGCCGACCTCGCGGCCGCCCTGCCGGGCGTGCAGGTGGTGCGGCATCCGGCGAACCGCGGCTACGGCGGGAACCAGAAGACGTGCTACCGGGCCGCGCTCGAGG
Organism: Kiritimatiellia bacterium; assembly: GCA_017527155.1. Classification (GTDB taxonomy): domain Bacteria; phylum Verrucomicrobiota; class Kiritimatiellia; order CAIQIC01; family Lenti-01; genus CACXEY01. The sequence goes on along the minus strand of JAFXQI010000110.1, from coordinate 5,470 downwards.
CCGGGGCCGACATCGTGGTCATGGTCCACCCCGACTACCAGTACACGCCGCGCCTGATTCCCGCGATGGCGTCGATGATCGCATCCGGGCTGTATTCCTGCGTCCTCGGCTCGCGCATCCTCGGCGGGGGCGCGCTCGCGGGGGGGATGCCGGTCTGGAAGTACGTGTCGAACCGGTTCCTCACCGCCGCGATGAACCTGCTGATGGGCGCGAAGCTCTCGGAATACCACACCGGCTACCGGGCGTTTTCGCGGGAACTGCTCGAAGCGCTGCCGCTGGAGGGCAATTCCGACGATTTCGCGTTCGACGCGCAGATGCTCGCGCAGATCCTGTTCCTCGGGCGGACGATCGCGGAGGTGAGCTGCCCGACGGTGTACTTCCCGGAAGCGTCGTCGATCAACTTCCGCCGGAGCGTCACCTACGGCTTCGGCTGCCTCCGGGCCGCCGGCCGCGTATGGTGGCACCGCCTCGCCCGCACCCCGATGGACGGCCTCCCGTTCCGCACCGGCAACGGGCCCGGCGTCCGCGGTCCCTGACCCCCTCCCCCACCCCGCCCACCCGCGGCCGGACGCCCCCGACAAGGGACTCGAAGGGCTTCTCCGCCCGCAGGGCGCACCGCAAACGCGTCTCCCGTCTCCCGTCCCTCCGTTTTTTCTGCTGGCACCGGAGGGCGGGGTGGAGTAGGATGCGCGGTGTTTGGAATCCGAAGCGAACGACATGATACGCATCCCGACAGGACAACTCGGCGAGGACGGCTATACCGTCGAGGGCGAGGAACCGGCCGACTGGCTCGACCTCGACCGCGACCCCGTGGCCCGTCCAGACGGCCCCGTGCGGTACGAACTGACCGCCACGCCCGCCGGCCCCGAGCTCGTCGTGACGGGCTGGGTCGAGGCGCCCCTCAGACTCCTCTGCGGGAGGTGCGCGCAATTTTTCTCGACAACCGTCCGCGTTTCGGCATTCTTGCACAGTTACGAATGGAACGAGCATCCGGATTTCCTGGATGTGTCCGGCGATGTCCGCGAAGACATCCTGCTGGAGATTCCCGGCTACCCCCTCTGCAAGGAGGACTGCAAGGGCCTTTGCCCCCGCTGCGGCCGGAATCTCAACCAGGGTGCCTGCGGGTGCCCGCCCCCCGAGGCGGGCCCCTCCGCGTGGTCCGCGCTGGACGCACTGGCCCCCCCCGGACGCGACAAATGACAGACAGGAGCTAATCATGGCAGTCCCGAAAACCAAAGTATCGAAAAGCCGCCTCCGCATGCGCAAGGCCGCCTGGAACGGCAAGGTCCCGCACGTCGGCACCACCACCTGCCCCGAATGCGGCGCCCCCCGCCAGCCCCACCGCGTGTGCCCGGCCTGCGGCAAGTACAACGGCCGCCAGGTCGTCGTGAAGGAAGCCGAGGACTGACGTCCGGAGCGCACCCATGCGCATTGCCGTGGACGCCATGGGGGGCGACTTCGCTCCCCGTACCATCGTCGAAGGCGCGCTCCTCGCCCTCAAGGAGTGCAAGGACATCGAGTTGCTCTACCTCGTCGGCGACAAGGACGCCGTCCAGGCCGAGATCGACCGTTGCGGCGGCAACCCCGGGCGCGTGGAAATCCGCCACGCCTCCGAGGTCGTCGAGATGGGCGAGTCCCCGGCCGTCGCCATCCGGCGCAAGCGCGACTCCTCCATCTCGCGCGCCGTGGACCTCGTCAAGAAGCACGAGGCCGACGCGGTCTTCGCCGCCGGCAGCACGGGCGCGGCCGTCGTGGCCTGCACCCTCAAGCTGCGCACGCTCGACGCCATCCACCGCCCCGGCATCGCCGTGGTGATGCCGACCCCGGCGGACAAGCCGGTGCTGATCATCGACGGCGGAGCGACGACCGACTGCTCGCCGGAGATCCTGACGCATTTCGCCATCATGGGCAGCGCCTACTCCCGGATCATCCTCGGGCAGGCCGACCCCAAGGTCGGGCTGATGAGCGTGGGCACCGAGGAGGCGAAGGGCAACGCGCTGAGCAAGGAAACCTTCGAACTGCTCGAAAAGGCGCCGCTGCGCTTCATCGGCAACGTCGAAGGGCACGACATCTTCCAGGGCGACGTCGACGTCGTCGTCTGCGACGGCTTCACCGGCAACGTCATCCTCAAGACCTCCGAGAGCCTCGCGCACGCGATGAGCCGCTGGATCAAGGGCGAAATCACGCGCAACCCGCTGCGGTTGCTGGGGGCGCTGCTGCTGCGCGGCGGCTTCAAGTCCCTCCGGCGCAAGACGAGCAACAAGACCTACGGCGGGGCCCCGCTCCTCGGCATCAACGGCATCTGCATCATCGGCCACGGCAGCAGCGACGCCATCGCGGCCAAGAACGGCATCCTCCAGGCCGTCCGCTCCGTCAAGGCCAACCTCAACGAAGCCATCACCGCCGACGTCCAGCGCATGAGCGAACAATTCAAGGCCGCCGCGGCCGAAGCCGCCGCCGCCCCGGCCCCCGAAGGAGGGCCCGCCGCATGAGCGGACGGACCTACGCCGCCATCACGGGCATGGGCCACTACACCCCGGCCCGGGTCATGACCAACGAGGACATGGCCCAGCTCGTCGACACCAGCGACGAATGGATCTCCTCGCGCACCGGCATCCGGCAGCGCCGCATCGCCGCGCCCGGCGAAAAGACCTCCGACATGGGCATCGCCGCCGCCCGCATGGCGATGGCCAACGCCGGCGTCACCGGCGAAGACATCGACGCGATCTACTTCGCCACCTGCTCCGGCGACATGCTCTTCCCGGCCACCGCCTGCTTCGTCCAGCAGGCCATCGGCGCCAGGCGCGCCTACGGCTTCGACCTCTCCAGCGCGTGCGCCGGCTTCCTGATGGCCCTCGAAGTCGCGACCGGCGCCATCGAATCCGGACGCATCCGCACCGCCCTCGTCATCGGCGCCGAAAAACTCTCCGCCATCACCGACTGGACCGACCGCGCCACCTGCGTCCTCTTCGGCGACGGCGCCGGCGCCGCCATCCTCCGGGCCAGCGACCGCCCCGGCGTCCTCTCCACCCTCCTGGGCGTCGACGGCTCCCACGCCGACATCCTTTCCCTCCCCGCCAGCGGAACCCTCCACCCCGCCAGCGAGCGCATCCTGCGCGAACACCTGCAGTACGTCCACATGTCCGGCGGCGAAACCTTCAAGATCGCCGTCAACACCATGGTCAACGCCGCCCGCGAAGCCGTCGCGCGCGCCGGCCTCACCTTCGACGACATCCAGTGCATGATCCCCCACCAGGCCAACATGCGCATCGTCGAAGCCGTCGCCAAGCGCCTCGGCCCCGGCCTCATGGAGCGCGTCTACCTCAACCTCGACCGCTACGGCAACACCTCCGCCGCCTCCATCCCCCTCGCCTTCTCCGAGGCCGTCTCCCTCGGCAAAGTCAAGAGCGGCGACAAAGTCCTGATGGTCGCATTCGGCGGCGGCCTCTCCTGGGGCGGCGCCGTCGTGGAGTGGCTCTAGCGATGAAACACTGCCTCCTCTTCCCCGGGCAGGGCGCCCAGACCGTCGGCATGGGCGCCGACCTCGCCAACGGACCCGAAGCCTGCCGCGCCCTCTTCGCGCGCGCCAGCAACGTCCTCGGCTTCGACCTCTTGAAGATGTGCCTCGAAGGCCCCCTCGAAGAACTCACCCGCTCCTGCAACACCCAGCCCGCCATCTTCGTCGTCAGCGCCGCCGCGCGCGCCGCCCTCGGCCACTGCGTCGGGCAGCCCCTGCAAGTCAGCGGCGCGGCCGGTTTGAGCAGCGGCGAATGGGCGGCCCTCTACGAAGGGCGCGCCCTCACCTTCGAAGACACCATCCGCATCCTCCGCGCCCGCGGCCAGTACATGCAGGAAGCCTGCGAATCCACCCCCGGCGGCATGCTCACCGTCATCGGCCTCCCCCCCGACGCCTGCGAACGCGTCGCCCGGGAAACCGGCATCGAAGTCGCCAACTACAACTCCCCCTTGCAGACCGTCCTCTCCGGCCCCGCCGACCGCCTCGGCGCCGCCGAAGCCGCCGCCAAGGCCGCCGGCGCCAAGCGCGCCCTGCGCCTCACCGTCGCCGGCGCCTTCCACTCCGGCCTCATGCGGCCCGCCGCCGAAAAACTCGCCGACTTCCTCGAAGGCATCGACATCCAGCCCCCCAAGATCCCCGTCTGGTCCAACGTCACCGGCAAACCCCATCCCGCCGACCCCGCCCAGATCCGCCGCCTCATGGTCGCCCAAGTCCACTCCTCCGTCCGCTGGACCGACTGCTTCGCCGACATGATTACCGCCGGCGGCATGCAGGACGCCTTCGAATGCGGCCCCGGGACCGTCCTCGCCGGCCTGGCCAAACGCATGACCCCCACCTGCCCCGTCCACAACATTTTCGACTTGGCGGGAGCCGCCGAAGCCGCCAAACTGTTCCTTTGACCGGAGAACCCTGCCCATGAGCAAACTCGCCAACCAAATTGCCCTCGTCACCGGAGCCGCCCGCGGCATCGGCCAAGCCATCGCCGTGCGCCTCGCCCAGGACGGCGCCGACCTCGCCCTCTGCGACGTCAAGGCCGAGTGGCTCGAAGAAACCGCCGCCAAAGTCCGCGCCCTCGGCCGCCGCGCCGAAACCTTCGCCATGGACGTCTCCGACGCCGCCGCCGTGCCGGCCGCCATCGACGCCGTCCACGCCGCCTTCGGGCGCATCGACATCCTCGTCAACAACGCCGGCATCACCCGCGACAACCTCATGTTGCGCATGACCGAGCAGGACTGGGACGCCGTCCTCGGCATCAACCTCAAGGGCGCCTTCCTGGCCACCAAGGCCGTCAGCCGGTACATGATGAAACAGCGCTCGGGCGCCATCGTCAACATCGCCTCCGTCGTCGGCATCACCGGCAACCCCGGTCAGGCCAACTACACCGCCTCCAAGGCCGGGCTCATCGCCCTGACCAAGACCGTCGCCAAGGAACTCGGCTCCCGCAACATCCGGGCCAACGCCGTCGCCCCCGGCTTCATCCACACCGCCATGACCGACAAACTCCCCGCCGCCGCGCGCGAATCCATGCTCAAACTCGTCCCCTTGGGCCGCCCCGGCGAACCCGAAGACGTCGCCAACGCCGTCGCCTTCCTGGCGGGCCCCGACGCCGCCTACGTCAACGGCCAGGTCCTGACCGTCTGCGGCGGCATGGTCATGTAGCCACAATTTAAAAAAACAAAAAACAAACAGGAGAAACCACAATGGCTCTTGAAGACAAAGTCAAAGACATCATCGTCGAACAGCTGGGCGTGAACAAGGACCAGGTCGTTCCCGAAGCCTCGTTCATCGAGGACCTCGGCGCCGACTCCCTGGACACCGTCGAACTGGTCATGGCGTTCGAAGAAGAATTCGGCGCCGAGATTCCGGACGAAGACGCCGAGAAGCTGACCAGCGTCGGCAAAGTCATCGACTACCTCAAGGAAAAAGGCTACGGCAAGGAATAACCTTCCCGCC
>JAFXQI010000109.1 GCA_017527155.1 Kiritimatiellia bacterium | reverse complement strand
TTCACTCTTCTCTTTTCACTCTTCACTCGCCGCAGGCGCTCCCCCACGTCGAATTCACCTCCCTCCCCCTCTCCGCCGCCCTCCGCCTCCTCTCCGACCAGTCCGGCGCCAACATCACCTGCTCCCGCGCCGCCGCCGACACCCCCGTCTCCCTGTACCTGCGCGACGTCACGCCCGAGACCGCCGTCGCCGAACTCTGCCGCGCCGCGGGCCTCTGGTACCGCCGCGACGCCGCCACCGGCATCCTCCGCGTCACCACCATGGACGAGTACGAGCAGTCCCTCGCCTCCTTCCGCGAAGAACAGACCGAGACCTTCACCCTCCTCTACCCCAACGCCCTCGAAGTCGCCTCCGTCATCTACGGCCTCTACCCCGAGCGCGTCTTCCTCTCCCTCGGCGAAGACGAAATCCTCGACGCCGACCACGACGACATCGCCCGCCGCTTCGAACGCTTCAACCTCGTCGCCGACTCCGGCGGTTCCACCTTCATGCGCCTCGATCCCGGCAGCCTCTCCGCCTCGTCCTCCTCCTCCGGCGGCTCCGGCACCATCGCCTTCAACGGCGGACGCGTCACCGTCGTCCCGCCCCTCGGCCGCCTCACCCCCGCCGACGCCGAGCGCCTGGCGGCCACCGAAGCCGCCTCCGGCGACGAAGCCTTCCGCCGCGACCTCGCCGCCGTCCAGGCCCGCAACGCCACCATCTTCGTCACCGCCTCCCCGCGCAACGGCATGCTGATGGTCCGCACCTCCGACACCAAGGCCCTCGACGACATCCGCGCCCTCGTCCGCCGCATCGACGTCCCGACCCCGATGGTCCTTCTCGAAGTCAAGGTCCTCGAACTCGCCCTCGACGACGACTTCACCTCCTCCTTCGAGTACCAGTTCACCCAGGACTACAACACCACCGACCCCAAGCACCTCGTCAACACCGCCTACGGTTTCCCCGGCTTCGATCCCCTCTCCACCGATCCCCGCAACGACTCCCTCTCCTTCCGCCTCCTCTCTTCCCACCTCCAGATGCGCATCCAGCTGCTCGAAAAAGAGGGCAAAGCCAAGACCCTCGCCACCCCGCTCCTCCTGACCGCCAACAACGAAGTCTCCCGCCTGTTCATCGGCGAAGAACGCCCCATGGTCCGCTCCATCACCTCCCAGACCATCGCCAACGGCGACACCACCATCACCGTCCCCCAGACCGAATTCGACCTCCAGTCCGTCGGCACCATGCTCCTGATCACCCCCAACATCAACGCCGACCGCACCGTCACCCTCCGCCTCCTCCAGGAGAACTCCGAAATCTCCAAGAACGGCGCCACCATCCCCATCTACTCCGCCACCGACGGCGGCATCATCCAGAACGTCGCCATCGACGTCGTCTCCTCCCGCTCCATCACCGGCACCTTCATCGCCCACGACGACATGGTCACCGCCGTCGGCGGCCTCGTCAAGGAAGTCGAATCCGAGCAGGAGTCCCGCGTCCCGGTCCTCGGCCGCATTCCCCTTCTCGGCTGGTTCTTCCGTTCCACCGAAAAGATCAAACAGCGCACCGAACTGATCGTCCTTATCCGCCCCCACGTCATCACCACCCCCGCCGAAGCCGCCCCGGCCACCCAGAACCTCCTCGCCCCCCTCTCCCGCCACCCCGCCATCGACGCCCGCCCCACCCTCGACGACCCCGGCTCCCCCTCCTCCCCCCTCTCCCCCTGGCTCTGACCCACCCTCCCCCCTCCTGCCGGCGGGCTGTCAGCCCGCCCCTCCCCTTCTCCCACCCTCCCCCCCGCGGCCCTGCCCCCCTCCGGAAACGGCGGCGTCCCTTTCCCCCTCCCTCCCTCCTCCACCGAGGTCCTGCGCCCCGCCGCGCGCGGCGGGGTCCCCCCACGCAAAAGCCCCGGGTTCTCACCCGGGGCCTCCACGCATTCAACTACCCGATCTCAGTAGTAGTTGGAACCATACTGGCTCGCGAGCCTGCTCGTGGTCATCCCGTTCATGCCATCCACCGCATCGAACACCATGCCGACGATGTCCGCGAGCGGGATGAGACGGATCCATTCGCGCCAATGCAGGTCCTTGCCGTCGTTGTGGGCGGCGGCGGAACGGATGCCGAAGCAGCAACCGATGATGAACCCTTCGATCCCGCCATCTGCGGCCGTGGCGGCCGGGGCGAACGAGAAGCAAGCCATCAAGACAACGAGGAAGATTGCGACGATTTTCATGTTGTATCCTTTCGGGGGGGTGATGGATCAATAGTAGGTGGAGCCGTATTCGCTCGCCAGGTTGCCGGTCGTCCGGCCGTTCATCCCGTCGACGCCATCCCAGATGGCGAAGACAAAGCCGGCGAAGGGGATCAGACGGCCCCATTCACGCCAGTGCAGATCCTTGCCGTCGTTGTAGGCGGTGGCCGACCGCACGCCGAAACAGCAACCGATGAGGCCGCCGACCAGCCCACCCGTATCATGGGCCGCCGTCGCCGCCGGGGCGATGGAAACAAGCGCCATCAGCGCCACTAACAATACCGCTATCGCTTTCATTCGAATTCCTTTCCGATTGGAACCATTCCAACCTGCCTTCTACACCTCTTCCCCCCCCCTGTCAACGCCGCCTTTCCCGCTTCCCGCCCCTTGCAACCCGCTGCATCTCGTGCAACGTTGGGGCCTCGCATCGGTTCCTGGGCGGCCATGCGGAAGCGGGGGCGGAAATAGTTCATGGTGTCGCCCCCTTTTCTTTCGCGGACGCACAGAAGCGCGTCCCTCCCCCTGGAAACAAAAATGGAAACAAAAGACGAGGAGAACAAATGTCAGACAATTATGCCCATTTCCGACAATGGGAATCTGCATTGAAAACCAAGAAAACCGCTTCGCGGACAGGAACGCTTGGAGTGCGGGAGGGAAAGAGACAATTTGGACAACTTTTGAAAGGGGCGCCGCCTGAACGGGCGGCGATTGGGAGCGCGGGCGGGACGCCCGCGGGGCGCCGGGAAAGAGGGAAATAATCGAAAAGGCCGTTTTCCCGCAATCTCACATCCAAGCGGCGGGGCCGGAAGCCACACCTCCTTGTCTGTCGGAGATCAATCGGCTTTGTCCCGCAAACGAATTCCACCGAGCACCCGCCAGTTCTTCAAATGCTCCCGCAACCAGTTGGTGGTGATTCTGGAAAACGGTTGTCCACGATAATTCGTCCCGGACAGCAATCGGACGCCGTCTTTCCTGCGGAACAATTCAAGCGTTGCGTGGGGATTGCCTCCTTCGCTCTCCTTCCGCAAAGGTTTGTCCCCGAATTCCGGCAGGACGGCTTCGCGAACGTCCCGGTTCACGGAGCACAAAACAAGATGGGGCTTCAATTCGTCAAGCAACCGCGAAAACAGGCTCACACCGCTTGCCCGAAGAAGACTCTTTGTCCCGGCATCCAGGCCTTTCCACGTGGGAACCGTCGCGATGGCGGAGTACATGTCGATGTGCAGCGCAATGTCCCGGCTGCCGATGTAGTCCCCGTAGCTGGCCCCGAGCATCTTGAGAACCCGCTCGAAATGCCGGAACCACTTCATGTATGGATTGGTCCTGAAATAGGCATCCAGCGTCCGTCGCAACCTTTCTACGTTGTTGCCCTCCGCCAAGGCGGCTTGGTCGAACCGGGGCGGATTTGCTCCGAACTCCACATGGGAAGGATTGAGCGCCACCGTCACGATCCGCCGCTTCGAGCGGAAATACGCCGCCGAATCCCCGAACCACACGATCGGAAGGGTCGCCCCCGCGGCCCGGATGCATGGGGCAACCTTTCCATTCTTCAACTTGTCCCGGTAATCCTTGATGAACGCCCGGATCAATTCAGGGCTGATTTCCCGTTTGGTATCCATCGCTTTTTCTTGTGTCCGTTTCGTGGAGTGTTTGTTTGGAACCATGGAGTATGTCTCGCTGTTTGCTGAGGAAACCGTCAGGTGAATTCAAAGCGTATGTTCATTGGGCGGGACAGGCAAGGCGAAAACCCCATGGTCCACAGGGCATCCTGCGTCCTGCAGAACGACAGTTACCTGCAGCGTCATCAGCACCGCCACCACGCGCTATCCGTTCTGAGCCAGAACCCGGGCCCACAGGATCCGTCATCGGACTTCCTCCCAAATCATTTTTGACCCAATCCAGACACACCTCGGCGACATTTCCGTGCATGTCATAGAGCCCCCATGCGTTAGCCTTGTAGCTCCCCACCACCGCCATCTGCACAAATCCCCCTCCATTATAATAATATCTTCCCAGCGCCGCCAAATTGCCACACGACCCGGTGTCGGTAAGGTTTTTCCCGCTGTTCAGCGCGGTTGTGGTTCCTGCCCGACAGGCATATTCCCATTGTGCTTCCGTCGGCAAATCGAATGTCACGCCGGTCTTTGAACGGAGTTTTCCCATGAAAGTGCCCGCGTCCACTGCATTGCTGGAAGGCCACTTTGCACCAGCATTCGTTCCCCGGATGGAACCATAGTAGCCGACGACACCGGTACTGTAATAAGGCTCTTTGCTATATGCAGGCATCAGGGCATTTGTCTTCATGGCCTGCCCCGTCACCTGCCGCCACTGCGTCTGCGTCACCTCGAACACGCCGATGTAATAGGGCTTTGTCAACGTCACCTTGTGCTGGGTTTCTCGGGGAGAAAAACCACCAGAACTCCTCCCCAGCTCATTCGTCGGACTCCCCATCATGAACGTTCCCTCCCCAATCCGGCGCAACGCAATTTGCGTTTTTTTGTAGGCATCCTTGTTGAGGCCACCGGATGGAGCGGAACCGAGGTATGTCACGGGGTAGCTGCTCGCTCCCGATCCGCCGGACAAATCCACCACCATGTACGGGGCCGTCAGGGTGTTTGTCGCCGATGCGGGCATCCAATCGCCGTCCCCGGTCTGTGTCGCCCGTATGACTACAACACCTCCGCCCGTAAAGGTCAGAGCGTTGCCGTCGAGGGTACCGGGACCAGACAACACCTCATAGGTGACTTCGTTGCCGCTGAAGGCTGTGGCCGACAAAAAGGTCTGGCGGCCGTCCGAGGAATACGTTGAGGTGTTGAAAACAACGGTCTGGTAGTTGCGGATCTCGCCCGTCAAGGTCATCCGGTCGCTCTTCCAGCCTTTGGGCAGGTCGGCGGCGGCGTTCCAGACAAGGCGCGAATCGCCGGCAGGCAAGTAATCCCCCTCAGCCACCGTCGTTCCGACAGGCGTCAAAAGGGTTTTGGCGGGGAACGTCGTCCCAGTGGCCTCGTCGGTGGCCGTGAAGGACTGGAGGCTTGCGCCGTAGGGGTTGGAAACGTGGCATTGCAGGTCCACCATCCCGTCCCACGGGTAGCGTTGCAGGGCTTCGATTGCCAGCATGGAATCGGCATGGACGGTGAGCGCCGCCAACATCCAGACCAAGGTCGCGAGGGTCGCCTTTGCATGGGATTTCATCGTGTGTTCCTCCGTTCGGAAAAGGTTGCGAAATATCGTGTTTTCATTCGGTTCGTCATTCCGTTTCGACCATTCCCGCAAAGCAGCCGATGCGGAAGCCGATGTTGGCAGAAGTGGTGTCCGGGTTGGCGTGGTCGCGGCAGGCGGAGCGGCAGGAGCGGGCGCGGTCGGACCAGCCGCCGCCGCGGGTGGTGCGGTAGGCGCCGGTTTCGGGGCCGAGGGGGTCTGTGGCGGGGTCGAGGGCTTCGGCGTACCAGTCGAGGCACCACTCGGCGACATTGCCGTGCATGTCGTAGAACCCCCAGGCGTTGGGGGCGTAGCTGCCGACGGTGGTATGGGCTTCGGCGAAGCCGCCCGCGTTGTCGGTTTGGTTGCCGGAATAGCGGGCAATCAGGGCAAGGTTGGTGCAGGTGACGTTCCCGGTCAGTTCTTTGCCGTTGTTGAGGGCATTGGTGGTATCGGCGCGGCAGGCGTATTCCCAGACGGCCTCGGTGGGGAGATCGAAGGGGATGCCGGTCTTGGTGCGCAGGATGCCGAGGAAGCTGTCCGGGTCCACAGCGTCGTCCGCGGGCCAGGCGGCCCCGGCGGAGGCGCCGCGGACGGCGGCATAGGCAACTTGTTCGACGGGGCGGGCGTCGCCCGGGTGGAGGGAGGGAGCGGTGCCGGCGACGAGTTCCCACTGTTTCTGGGTGACTTCGAAGACGCCGAGGTAGGCGGGGCGGGTGAGGGTGACGTCGTGGAGGGTTTCGCGGAGGCCGAGGCGTCCGAGTTCGGTTTCGGGGGAGCCCATGACGTAGGAACCCGAATGGACGAGTCGGAGGACGAGCTTGGTGGTCTTGTATTCCTCCGGCCAGCCGCCAGCGGGTTCTTCGGTTGCGTAGGAGACGGGAAAGGCGTCGGCGTCCGGTCCGCCGGAGAGGTCGATCACCATGTAGAGGAGTTCCGCCCCGGCGACGGGGCCCACCCCGCCCGCGCGGGAAACCGCGCCGGTCACGGAGACGGCAGCGCATTCGAATCCGTCGGGGAGGTCGGCGGCGGCATCCCAGACAAGGCGATGGGTGCCGGGGAGGAGCGGAGCGGCGGGGGAGACGGAGGTCCCATCGGCATCACGGAGGGTCGCCATCGGGAGGGGAGTGCCGTCGGCGGTGTTCTTCGCGCCGAGAATGGCGTTGCAGGGTGTGCCGGGGTCGCCGCCCACCACGAGGTCAATATCCACCAGCCCGTTCCAGGGATAGCGCTGGCGCGCCGCGATGGAGAGGGTCGGCTCCGGCGGGGGGGGCTCGCCCGTGCCACCGGCGCCGAACCAGACCGCGAGGACGTCGGACGCTTCGGAATCGCCGGCAAGGGTTTGGTGGATGAGGTAGTGGTAGTCGGCTTTCCACGGGGTCCAGCGGGCTTGGGCGGGGCCGGGGTCGTTGGCCAGTTCGAGCGAGCGGTCGAAGGCGGGGAGCTTGTCGTCCTGGTAGCAGAGGCGGAAGCCGATGCCGGGTGCGCGGTCGGCGGGAGCGCGTCCTTCGGCGGGGCGGACGCCGCTGGCGCAGTCGCGGGCGTTGTCGCTGTTCCACGCGCCGCCGCGGTGGAGACGCGGGGCGTCGATGGTGGCGGGGACCGGTCCGACGGGGTCGGTTCCGCCTTCGGCAGCGGCGGAATGCGCGTCAAGGCACCATTCGGCGACGTTGCCGTGCATGTCGTAAAGACCCCAGGCGTTGGCGGGATAGTCGCCGGCTTTCGCCGTGCCCGCGTTGGCTTCGTTGGCGGTGAAGGCGGGGTCGGCTTCGCAGCCGTCGAACCAGCCGCTGTTTCCGCCGTAGCGGCCCGAAATTTCCATTTCGAGGCAATGGGGCAGTTCGTAGAGGTCTTCACCGGTGTTCAGGGCGGTCTCGGAACCCGCGCGGCAGGCGTATTCCCATTGGGTTTCGGTCGGGAGGTCGAACTCGGCGAGGCCGGTCTTGCCGCGCAATCGTCCGAGGAAGCTCGCTTCGTCCACCAACCGCGTGTCCGGCCAGCGGAGACCGGCGTGGGCGCCGCGGATGTCGGCATAGGAGACGCTTTCGACGGGGCGCGTGGCGTAGGCGTTGTCGTTGGAGAAGCAGGAGGGACGGGGGCCCATCGCGAGCTCCCACTGGCGCTGGGTCACTTCGAAGACGCCGATGTAGAAGTCGCGGCCGATGGTCGCTTCGCGCAGGTCGGTTTCGGCTCCTGGGAAGTCGCCGGCGCGGACGCCCATCCGGAATGACCCCGCCGGAATGCGGTGCAGGACGAGCTTTTCCGTGCGGTATTCGTCACCCCATCCACCGGAGGGCGGGGTGTCGAAGGTTTCCACGGGCCACCGCACCGCCGTCGGTCCGCCGGAAAGGTCGATGGCGAGATAGGCCGGCTTGTCGGTGCGCGCGGTGCAGACTTTGACCACGGAAACGGCCCCTTCCGGGGCGGAGGCCGCCCAGCGGGCCGAGTACTCCAGCAGTTCGTGGGGGGCCGCCGTGCGCGTCTCCCACGGGCCTGTCCCCGAGAGGTCCACGGAAAACTCCTGGCTCGTGCCCGTGAACCCCCGGGCCGCCGTCGCCAGCGAACAGACAAGAATGGCGCACGGCCAAATCCGGGAGAAATATGGCGTTTTCTTCATGTTGGCTTTCCTTTCGCGATTCGCGGACATCGTCGTGTGCATGGTGGCGTCTCCCTTTTTCATTCCCGGATCCAAATCAGGCGGTAGAACCGTTTGCCGGAACCCTCGAACGGCTCATCCAAGGTCCACGTCTGCCCCGTGGCGGTGAAGGGTTCGCCGGAATCCTGCCAGGCCGCGCCATCCATGAGGGTTGCCGCGTATTGCAGCTGCAGGCGGGCATCCATCACCACCCGCCACGTCCAGAGCGGTGCGCCGGGCGCGGGAGGGAGGATGGCGTCCTGGGCGGCTTCGTCGGCACCGACATCCACCCAGATGTCTCGGCCGTCGCCCTCCGTGCCGGTTTCCACGCGGCGCTGGCCGTCGAGGTCGCTGGCTTCCGGCATCCACGGCTGGTTTTCGCCCGCATCCACGCAGGGGGAAACCGCCCGGATGTGGTAGTCGCCATCGCCGACGAAGGCCGGGGCGTCGGCGAAGTTCCCTTCGCCCGCCGGGGCCGGTTGCACGCAGGAATGGCGGACTTCCGTCCCGGCTTCCGCGTCGAGGTTCCCGCCCGCATTGCCCCAGGCGATGGTGTTGCCGAGGAGGGTACGGCCGCGCGCGGCCACCCCGGCACCGGGACCGGCGTTGTCCGCCACGGTGAAGTTCCAGAGCTGGCCGTCGCCCTCCATCCACACGCCCGCGCCTTGCGGGGCCGCGTTGGAGACCACGAGGCAGTCGTGGCCGTCGGTGTCCTGCGCGAAGAGACCGCCGCCGCTGGCGGAGGCGCGGTTGCCGACGAGGCGGTTGTTGCGGAAGGTCGAGCCGGCCACGGCCGCCGCGCCGCCTGATTCCGTGGCCGTGTTGGCGGTCATCTCGGAGTCCGCGATTTTGCAATCTTCGCCGCAGGCACCGCCGCCGAGCGCGGCGGAGTTGCCATGGAGGACGCTCCACGAGAGGCGGCTCCCGTCCTCCAGATACGCCCCGCCGCCGCGGGCGCTGGCCACGTTGTCCTCGAGGGTGCAGCGCTCGATGGCGCTCGTGGCCGTCGCATACACGCCGGCGCCGACGGCCGCCGTGTTTCCGGATGCGGTCACGTTCTCCGCCACGCTCCCGCCGTAGAGGCAGAGGCCGCCGCCCACGCCTTCCGCGCCCGTCGCGCGGCAGTTCTCGACCACCACGTCGCGCACGGTCGCCCCGCCGTCGGCCAGGATGCCGCCGCAGTCCTCCGAGACGCCGCCGCGCACCGTAAAGCCCGTGAGCAGGCCGCCGCCGGTCATCGTCACGGCCCGTTCCGCGTTGCCGCCGTCGATGACGGTGCGCTCGGGGCCGCGGTAGCCCATCAGGATGACGGCGTTGCTGACCGTCACGGGGGCATAGGTGCCCGCCTCGACGACGATGCGGTCGCCGCTGCCGGAGATGTCCAGCGCGCTCTGGATGTCCCGTGCGGCATCGGCCCAGCTTTCGTAGGGAGGAGTGGCACTGCCTTTTTCCCAGACGAAGCGCGCCTTGGGCACGTATTCGTAGCAACCCATGTCCGGCTTGAGGGCTTCCCCGTACACGCGGGGCTGGGGACGCGGCGCCCCGGTCAGATCCTCCTGCACCGCGCTGTCGGTTGCCGCATCGAGGCAGGGGGAGTCATAGAGCAGGTGCCAATCGTCCTCCCCGGCGAACAGGGGCTCGCCGTCGATGTTCCCGGAACCCGCCACGATAGGGTTGCACAGGCTCCACATTGTCGTGCCGCCCGAGACGTCGCCACCATCGTTTTCCCAGAAGATGCTGTTGACCGTCCGGCAATCCGTGGCGCCGCCACCCGCGTTGCGGACCACCGTGCAGTGGCGCAGTTCCGCCCCCGACGCGCCGCCGCCGGAGGATGCCGTGTTGCCAATCAGGAGGCAGTTCTCCAGCTCCCCGCCCTTCGCGCCGCCGCCCGTGCCGTCGGCACGGTTTCCGCGCAGGATGCAACGGTGCAACTCCGCACCGGTGGCCAGCAGGGCACCGCCACCGTCGCCGTCGGTTTCGCCGCCTTCCAGCGCGAAGCCCTCGACCAAAGCGTCGGCCGCCGCTTCCACGCAACGCGTTCCCGCGCTTCCGGCGATGCACGTTTCCTCGGGCCCCGACAGGCTGCGAACCGTCACCGATTCGGGGACCGCGATTGGTTGGTAGGTGCCACTGGCCGCCACGACCGTGTCGCCCCAAGCGGTCTCCGCCAGCGCGGACGCGATTTCCCGTTTCGCCGCCGCCCACGACAGGCCGGAGGCCGCGTCGCTGCCGTCTTCGCGCGCGTAATAGGTCGTGAAGAACGTGGCCACCACCTGCCCCGGTCCCGTCACCGTCATTTCCAAGGGATTCGCCGACGAGGAGCCGCCGGGCACGTCGCCCATCCAGCCCGTGAACGGATGCCCTGCGTTCGGTACCGCCCGCAACGCCGTTTGCGAACCCAGCGCGTACCAGCCGCTCCCTTCCGTCGTTCCGTGCGCCAGGGCTTCGGCCTCGACCAGCGCCTGCGTCTCCCAGAGCCACGTCAGGGTTGCCGAATTCGTCAGCGTGAAGCGCGCCACCATCCCTTCTCCGGTATCTGGCGCGTTCCCGTCCAGACGCCACCCCGTGCAAACCGCCCGCAGACCTTCCCCAAGTGCTTCGGGGGAGCCGGACGCGGTAGTCTCCACTGGCGTGCCCAGCAGGATTTCGTGCGCCCCGACCGACGGCTCCGCCGTCCCGTGCGCGCATTCCACCGTCAATGTCAGGAGCCCCGTCACCTCCACCTCGATGCTTACCGGCTCTGCCGCGTTCCAGTTTCCGTCGCCCGCCTGGGTCGCGGTCACCATCACGGTCCCCACCCATGTAAAGGACAGCGTGTCGCCTTCCAGCAACCCCGGCCCCGAGGTCACTTCGTAGCTCACAGGCAAGCCCGAACTCGCCATTGCCCCAAGCTGCAGCGTATTCGTCACAGACTGCGTCCCGATGGCCGGGAAGACGATGGATTGCGTGCCCTTCGTTACCTCCAGCGTCCCAAAAGCCGTCGTGATGTCGTAGTTCCCCGCCTTTGTCCCGTCCAGAAGCGTGTAGGTGAAGGTGTTTTCGCTCGTCCCCACGTCCGTCTGCGTACCCGTCCAGGCGTACTCCGCTCCTTCGCCTTCCGCCCAGCCATCGCCGCCGACCGTCACTTCCTGCGCCGTCAGCGCTGTCCCGTCGTACTCCTTGTTGCTATCCGCGCTTGTCAGCGTCACCGCGCGACGCAACACCGCCCACTCCGCCGTCTGTGTCCCGGCGAAGTTCCCCGTGCCGGTCACGGTCAGCCTGTAGCTCCCGGCGTCCACCGCCGTGTTCCCCGCCACCTCGAACGTCATCGGCAACCCCTTCCACGTCGCCAACTCCACTTCCACGCTCTTCTCCGTTCCGCCGTACATCGGGTTCGAGCCCAGCGTCACGACAAACGACCCTTCTTCCCCGTCCGAAATGTCCGCCGCCGTCACTTCCACCCAGCCGTCTTCCACCACGACATAGGTCGCGGCGAAATTGGCGTCCGTGCAGGAGAATTCGACCGCGGCGAGACCCATCGCCGTCCGTCCCGCATCCGTCCGTTGCGCCACTGCCGTACCTCCGAAACGCGTCATCCCATGAACGTCGAACAGCTCATCCTCCGTTTCCAGCACATATCCTTCCACGCTCTTCTCCTCCCCGTCGTACCCGAACGTCCCCGTCGCCCCCGACACCCGGACCTCCACCGGCCGCGCCGTGATGGTCACCCGCGCGGCGTGGACGAAATCCTCGTAATTCGGCGAACTGACGCGGTAGCATACCGTTGCCGAGCACACGTTTGTGAACAGCGGCGCATCCGCAACCCAGCCCTCCGACGGCTCTTCTTCCGCCGCTGCGTATTCCACCGTGAAATCGCCAATCATCGCCCCGGCAAACGCCTCCACCAACGCATTCGTGTCAATCGTGTGACCCGCGCCGTCATACACCGCCGCTGTGTCGAACACCGACAATCCGCCTTCCGGCACCTCCCCGCCGCCCGGCTCTTCCCCATCCTCACCGCCTGCCGACGCCTTTTCCACCGTCAGCGTTCCGAACACCGTCGAAATCGCATAGTTCCCCGCGTCCGTCCCTTCGTTCAGCGTGTAGGAAAACGCATTCGCACTCGCTCCCGCATCCGTCTGCGACCCCGTCCACTCGTACTCCGCCCCCTCGTCTTCCACAAAACCATCACCGCCGACCGTCACCCCGTGAGCCGTCAACGCTTCGCCGTCATACCGCTTGCTGGCATCCGCGCTCGTCAGAGTCACCTCGCGCGGGAGTACCGTCACCGTCGCCGAATTCGTCTGGGTGATGTAATCCCGTCCCGAAAACTCGCACCAAACCGTTTGCGACGTACACGCATTCGTGAACAGCGGTGGTTCCAGGCTCCAAGGCCCGCTTTCCGAGGTGGCGTAATGCACGGACACCCCCTCCAGTTCCTCCGCAACACTTACCTCCACGCCGTGCCCCGTCCCGTCGTATTTGCCCTCCCACGCTGCTACGGCCACATCCCCATCGGGAAAAGGCACTTCCCACCCCGACACCGTAAATGTCGCCGTCTCTTCCCCCACCGCATCGCCTCCCTCGTAAATCGTGTGCGTGAGGACATAGGTTCCGTTGCGTTCCACCGACCATGCCCAGTCGCCCTCCCCCTCAAGCCTTTCCACCAGAGTTTCCCCGTCCTGTCGGAGCGTTGTGGCCTCCGCGCCGCTTCCCGCCCAAAGCGTTGAATATGCCAACGTCTCGTTCCCCGTGCTCTCCCGCACCCCGTCCGCCTTGAGCGACAGGCGGAACGGCTCCGATTCCGCCGTTGCACCGTACGCTGTACTCGCCGGGGCAATCATCCACACACAACCCGCTGCCAGCAGTCCCATCCACCATTTTGCGTTTTTCATGGTCATTTTCCTCTCCGTCCGGCTCCCGGCCGGGAAGAGGACACCTTGAAAGGGCCTCTTCCCGAATCCTTATCCTTGGTTCGTGGAAAGACCTTTCATGGGAACACGGAAAGAGGCACGCGCTTGTGCGCGTTCCTTTTGCATGTTCCGTCCATGAGAATGTTCCACGATTCTGGATAAACGAATGCTATGCAGAAAGCTGATGGACTACTGATGATCTATTTCGGCTGTGTTGTTTCCGTGTGGTTCGAGTGTTTGCTTCCTCCGCCCGCGCGGGCGGCTGTCTGGTGGGAGGATGCGACGGATGCCCCTCTGGGTCAAGTGAAAAGTGAGCGCCCTTCGGGCGCAGTGACGAGTTACGAGTGACGAGAGACGAGTTTGTGGTGCGCCCTGCGGGCGGGAAAGGAAAGGGGGGGGCGCGGCCGCGCTCTGGTAGAAGCGGGGCGGGGGAGGAGGGGGGAAAGGGGCTGGCGCAGGGGGGGGAGGCTATCCTTGAGCGGGCGCGGCTGGAATGCCGCACCTCCGAAGGAGGGGGGAATGAGGTGGGGGTAGAATCCTTATGAAGGGATTGAGGGCTTTGTCGGGGTCGGAGAGTTGGCCGGGGTCTCGGGTTCGTAGGCGTCGGCTCGGTCGAAGACGTAGGGGGCACCCTTGAGGCGTGGGGTGGTCTGGCGGAGAAGGGCATCGAACTCGGCCACAGCGGCATCGGCGTTGGCCTCTTCGCGGTCGAAGACGTAATCGTCGGGAAGCCAGCCGTTTTGATTCATCATATAAAGGGCGCAGGTGTCGAGGAGGACGGGAGGGGCCATCAGGCGGATTCCCAGGCGGCGGAATCGTCACCGAAGAGATTGCCCTTGATTTCGATGGGGGCCAGAGAGGAATCGGGGGAGACATTGCGCGGAGGAGCGTCAATTGTCGTCAGGGAGCAAGGGTGGCGGTCCTTCGCCGGTCAGACGTTTTATTTCGCGGTCGAAGTCGGAAATGTATTGTTGGTCCTGGATTTTGCGGAAGATTTCGTATTCGGCTTCGGCCTTGATTTTGGCTTCGAGGGCGGAAATGCTTCCGGCGTCCACCAGCCGGGGCCGGCCCGCCACCGTGAGGAAGCCGTCGAGGAGACTTGCCCATTGGGCCATGGTGGTGGGAATTTCGCGCTCGGCACGGTCTTCTGCCAAGTCGAGGTAGGCGGACACGAGGCGGTCGAGAGCCCGGATGAGTTTTTCGGGGAGGTAGTTCTTGGCGATGGTTACGTCGGACTTGAGGATTTTGCCGTCGGGGGCGTGGCGCCACGTGGTGAGGCCCATGTGGGGTTGGCGGGCGTCGGCTGAATGGAAGACGATTTCGGCGGCCGTTTGGCCGGAGATGGCCCAGTGGAGTTTGTTCTGGACGGTGGCGAAGAAGTCGCGGGTCTGCTGGGCGTCTTTGTCGTAGTCGGTGGCGAGGGCGTAGATGTCGGTGATTTTCTGGTAGAAGCGCCTCTCGCTGGCGCGGATTTCGCGGATTTGTTCGAGGAGGTCCCGGAAGTAGTCGTGCCCGAAGCGGGGACCTTGCTTGAGGCGTTCCTTGTCGAGCACATAGCCTTTCGTCACGAATTCGTCGAGCGTGGCCGTGGCCCATTGGCGGAAATGGGTGGCTTCCCGGCTGTTCACGCGGTAGCCCACGGCAAGGATGGCTTTGAGGTGGTAGAAGTCCAGCCCGCGCTCCACCTCGCGTTTGCCTTCCTGCTGAACTGTCCGAATTTTTCGGATGGTTGCTGTTTCGGACAGTTCTCCGCTTCTGAATATCTCCTTCAGGTGGTAGTTCACCGTGCGCACGTCCACTCCAAACAGGTCCGCCATGCGCTTCTGGGTGAGCCAGAAGGTTCCATCTTCGTATTGGACCTGGACGCTGACGCTGCCGCCGTCGGAAGTGTACAGGATGATGTTGCTTTCCATGTCCGCTGGTCCGCCGGATGTCGCTCGCTAAAGTATCAGGCTTTTTGGAGGGAGAGGATGGCTTGGTGGCCGTTGATGTCGAGGGGGGAGGCGGGGGAGGCGGGGAGGGGTTGGAGGGTGAGGGTGGTGCAGAGGGTTTCGGATTGGATGAAGGCGCGGTGGGTTTCGGCGGCGGCGAGGAGGGCGGGGGAGGCCTGGAGGGTCAGGGTGATGCGGTCGGTGATGTCGAGGGCGGTGTCTTTGCGGAGGTTTTGGATGCGGTTGACCAACTCGCGGGCGAGGCCTTCGCTGACGAGGTCGGGGGTGAGGTTGGTGTCGAGGGCGACGACGAGGTCGCCTTCGCTCGCGACGGCGAGGCCGGGTTTGGGGGTGCGCTGGAGGAGGATGTCGTCGGGGGTGATGGCCAGGGGGGCGCCGTCGAGGTCGATGGTGAGGGTGCCGGAGGCGAGGAGGGTGGAGAGTTGGGCGGAGTCGAGGGCGGCGATGGCGGCGGCAAGGGGGCGCATCTTGGCGCCGTATTTGGGGCCGAGGGCCTTGAAGTTGGCTTTGGCGGTGAGGGTGGCCAGGGCGGTTTCGTCGGCGGAGAAGACGACGGTCTTGACGTTGAGTTCGTCGGCGAGGATGTCGGTCATGGGGCGGATGGCGTCGAGGAGGGCGGCATCTCGGGAGACGACGTGGAGGGCGGCGAGGGGTTGGCGGACTTTGAGGTCGCGGTCGGCGCGGAGTTGGCGGGCGAGGGTGACGGCGCGCATGACGGAGGTCATTTGCCGTTCGAGGGCTTCGTCGCGGGACCACTGGCCGGGGAGGGGGTAGTCGCAGAGGTGGACGGACTCGGGCATGGAGGGGGTGCGGAGGTTGCGGTAGATTTCTTCAGAGATGAAGGGGACGAAGGGGGCGGCGATGCGGCAGAGGCGGAGAAGGACGGAGTGGAGGGTGGCGTAGGCGGAGGCTTTGTCGGTGTCGTCGCCGGATTTCCAGAAGCGGCGGCGGGAGCGGCGGATGTACCAGTTGGTGAGGTCGTCGAGGAATTGGACGAGGGGACGGACGGCCTGCTGGAGGTCATACTGGTCCATGGCGGAGACGACGTCGCCGGCGAGGCGGTCGGTGGCGGAGACGATCCAGCGGTCGAGGGGGTTGTCGGAGGATGGGGCGGCGTCGGGGTCGGCGGTGGGGGTCCAGTTGTCGACGTTGGCGTAGGTGACGAAGAAGGTGTAGGCGTTCCACCAGGGGATGAGGAGGTGGCGGAGGGAGTGGACGACGCCGTCTTCGGTGAAACACAGGTCTTCGGCGCGGACGATGGGGGAGTTGATCATGTAGAGGCGCAGGGCGTCGGCGCCGTAGGTGTCGAGGATGTGGGAGGGATCGGGGTAGTTCTTGAGGCGCTTGGACATCTTGCGGCCGTCGGCGGCGAGGACGAGGCCGTTGACGATGACATTTTTGTAGGGGGATTGGTCGAAGAGGGCGGTGCCCAGGAGCATGAGGGTGTAGAACCAGCCGCGGGTCTGGTCGAGGCCTTCGGCGATGAAGTGGGCGGGGAAGAATTTGTCGAGGTCGTCCTTGCGCTCGAAGGGATAGTGCTGCTGGGCGTAGGGCATGGAGCCGGACTCGAACCAGCAGTCGAGGACTTCGGGGGTGCGGCGGTAGGTGTGGCCGTCCTTGGTGATGGTGATGTCGTCGATGTAGTGTTTGTGGAGGTCGGTGACTTTGCGTCCGGAAAGGGCCTCGAGTTCGGCGACGGAGCCGACGCAGATCATGTCGGAGGGGTCGTCCTGGTTGATCCAGACGGGGATGCAGGAGCCCCAGAAGCGGTTTCTGGAAATGTTCCAGTCGCGGGCCTCGCGGAGCCAGTTGCCGAAGCGTTTTTCGCCGACGGCGGCGGGGACCCAGTGGACGGGGCGGTTGTTGGCGGCGAGGCGGTCGTGGAGGTCTTCGACGCGGACGTACCAGGCGTCGATGGCGCGGTAGATGAGGGGGGTGTCGGTGCGGGGGCAGTAGGGGTAGGAGTGGACGATGGTGGATTGCTTGACGAGTTTGCCTTCGTCCTTGAGGCGGCGGATGATGGCTTTGTCGGCGTCTTTGCAGAATTGGCCCTGGTATTCGGGGACGGTGGCGGTGAAGGCGCAGGAGTCGTCGAGGTAGTCGCGCAGGGGGATGCCGGCGGCCTTGCAGGCCTGGAAGTCGTCTTCGCCGAAGGCCGGGGCGATGTGCACGAAGCCGGTGCCGTCTTCGGTGCTCACGAAGGGGGCGTTGATGATGCGGAAGGAGGTTTTTTGGCACTCGGGGTCGGCCGCGAAGGTGGGGAAGATGGGGTCGTAATGGAGGCCGGCGAGGTCGGCGCCGCGGTAGGTGGCGAGGACGGTGTACTGGTCGGGGGTCTTGTAGTAGGCGCCGAGGCGGGCGGTGGCGAGGAGGTAGATGGCGCCGTCGGAGGCGTCGCGGACGGCCGAGTATTCCATGTCGGGACCGGCGGCGACGGCGAGGTTGCCGAAGAGGGTCCACGGGGTCGTGGTCCAGATGAGGGCGTCGACGGGCGTGCCCGCGGCGGCGGCGTCCAGGCCCGCCGGGAGTTCGCGGAGGCGGACGCGGACGGTGATGGCCGGATCCTGGACGTTCTGGTAGTTGGAGCCGGCTTCGAAGTTGGAAAGGGGCGTGGTCAGGCGCCAGGAGTAGGGCATGATGCGGTGGGATTTGTAGACGCGGCCCTGCTCCCAGAGCTGCTTGAAGACCCACCAGATGGTCTCCATGTAGGGGAGGTCCATGGTCTTGTAGTCGTTGTCGAAGTCCACCCAGCGGCCCATGCGGGTGACGGTCTTGCGCCACTCGGAGACGTAGGTCAGGACCATGCTTCGGCAGGTCTCGTTGAATTTGCCGACGCCCGCCGCCAGGATGTCCGGTGTGCCCTTGAGGCCGAGTTTGTCCTGCGCCAGGGCTTCGATGGGCAGGCCGTGGCAGTCCCAGCCGAACCGGCGCTCGACGTAGCGGCCGCGCATGGTCTGGTAGCGGGGGGCGATGTCCTTGATGGTGCCCGCGAG
>JAFXQI010000108.1 GCA_017527155.1 Kiritimatiellia bacterium | reverse complement strand
TCGGGGAGGCCGGCGAGGGCGCGCTGGAGGCGGAGGGCCGCCATGTCGGCGCGCTGCTGGAGGTCGCGGAGGCGGCGGGCGGGCTCGGTGCGCACGGTGCGGCCCGCGGCGTCGAGGCGCCGCCGCCAGGCCTGGATGCGCGCGGAAGGGGCGAGCGCGAGGCGCTTGCGGGCGGCGTCGATGCGGGCGAGGAGTTCGGTCTTGCTCTTGATGACGAGTTCGGCGGCGTCGCTGGGGGTGGCGGCGCGGAGGTCGGCGGCGTAGTCGCTGAGGGTCGTGTCGATCTGGTGGCCGACGGCCGATATGACGGGGATTTCCGAGGCCGCGATCGCCCGCACGACGGGCTCCTCGTTGAAGCACCAGAGGTCTTCGAGGCTGCCGCCGCCGCGGCCGACGATCAGCACGTCGAGCTTCCCGTGCGAGCGGCTCCAGTCGTTGAGCGCGCGTATCCCGGCGGCGACGTCCTCCGCCGCGCCCGCCCCCTGCACGCGCGCGGGGGCCAGCAGGATGTGGAGGTTCGCGAAGCGCTGGTGCAGGACTTTCAGGATGTCCTTGAACGCCGCGCCCGTCGGCGACGTCACCACGCCGATGTGCTGCGGCAGCACCGGCAGCGGGCGCTTGCGGGCCGGGTCGAACAGCCCCTCCGCCGCGAGCTTGCGCTTGAGCGCCTCGAACTGGAGCATCAGCGCGCCGACGCCCATCGGTTCGAGCTTGAGCAGGCGGATCTGGTAGACGCCGCCGGCTTCGTACACGGTGACGGCGCCGTAGCCGCGCACCAGCACGCCGTTGTCCAGCGGGAAGCGCACGCGCCGGAAGTCGCCCGCGAACATCACCGCCTTGATCTGCGCCGACGCGTCCTTGAGCGAGAAGTAGGCGTGGCCGGAGGGCCCCGGGCGGCGCCAGTTGCTCACTTCGCCCTCGATCCAGACCATCCCGTACGCCCCCTCCAGCTGGCGCTTGATCGAGCGGTTCAGCTCCGAGACCTTCCAGACCTTCGCGCCGGACGCCGCGGGCGTCGCGTCGGGCGGGAAGAGGGAGGCGGGGACGGGATTGGCGGGGGCGGCGGGCATCGCGTCACCAGACGACGGGCGAATTCAGCTCCTCGATCTCTTCGGGCGTGAGGTCGGGCGCGAACATCTTCATCTTGCCGACCTTGAGCAGCGAACGCGAACCGCGGTCGAGGTCGCGCACCGTCATGTCGCCGATCATGTACACCTTGCGGAGGCGCCGGATGCTGTCCACGTCGAAGCGCTTGATGGCGCGGCCGTCCTTCCAGGCCTCGCCGCGGATGACCGCCGAGTACGCCGGCACGACCCACAGCCGGATGTGCGACCAGCCGCCGCCGAGGTCCGCCGGGCACGGAATCTCCACGATCTTGCAGTCCCACCGCCCCGCCACGCGCTCCTCCCCCACGATGCGCGGCCCGGGCCAGAAGAAGAACGAAAAGCTCAGCTCCATCCAGTTGATGTCGCTCCCCCCCACCGGCGCGAAGAGGTCCGGCAGCGGCGCGGGGGCCAGCGGCGCGCCCGCCTGGTAGGAGAACGCCGACCCGAGGTCCGACAGCGACACCTCCATCCGCTCCGCCGGCTCCCCGTCCGGCCCGAGCAGGTCGTACTGCACGTCGCGCCCGCCCTCCCTCCGCGGCGTCCACACGACGTGGGAGTGGAGCTTGGAGACCGGCTTGCCGTTCGGATCGAGGACGCGGATCTGCGCCTCCATGTCCAGCGGCACGTGCGGCATCGAGAGGCGCACCTGCTCCATCAGCCCCAGCGCCTCCGCGTCGGGGGACGCCGCGCGCGCAGCCACGGCCAGCATCAGGGACAGTGCAAGACAACCAAAATGGCAAAACCGGTTCATGGTCCTCATCCTAAAGCCCCGCCCCTCTCCGCACAAGGGTTTTCCGTCCCCCGAACTCTTGGCAACACGAAAACATTGACGGAATCCTGGTTTTCTTCCATACTCCTCCACCATGAAAAACATCCTCCGCAGCGCCTCCGAAAACACCCAGTCCGTCTTCGACGCGGCCTACTCTCCCTTCCGCGGCGGCAATGGGGCCCTCGGCCTCGCGTTCATGCCCGCCGTGCTCGGCGTGACGGCGACCGCCTTCATCGGCTTCCTCGCCACCGAGACCGGAGCGGCGATCCTCGGCGAAATCCGCCGCCGGGGCCGCCTTCGCGCCCCGCATCCGGAGAGCCCGTCCCTGCGCGGCACCCCGACCGCCAGGGAATTGAAAGCCGATGGCGCGATTTCGCCGCGGACGCTCGCCGTACGGCTGCGGATGGGGTCGCGTCTGGCCGACCTCGAACCGACGCTCGACAGCGGCAACCTCTACCGCGAATCGCCGACCGGAGCCAAACGCATCCGATCGCGCGGCCGCGGGATGCGCGGCTACATCGCGGACAACCACCTCGGCGTGTCCTACTCCTCGCTCATGCGCTACCGCCTCCTCGCGCTCCGCCTCCGCCAGCTGTTGCAGCTCGATGCTCGCCTCCCCCTCGAATGGCTCCTGCCCGGCGAAGCCCCCGGGCGCAATCTCCCCTCCGATCTCCGTCCCCGGTACGCGGCGGCCCGCCGCCATCTCGCGCGGCTTCTGCGCGGGCATTGGAATTTCGACCGCCTCCGCAAGCACGTCGATGCGAAGCTGGGCATCCCGGAACTCCTGACCGTCCGCCGTGCCACCCGCCGCGCGAGGGACACGGAAAAGGCGCACTGCCGTCTGGCAAAACGCAAGCCGGGCCGCTGTCCGCCGATGGTGGTCGGCGACTGCGCCGTGACCGCGACGCCGGCGCGTCTGGAATCGACGATGCAGGCCTTCGCGCGGTTCCTGAAAGAAAAGGATCTCCCCCCGAAGCTGGCGAAGCACCGCGACCGTTTCGCGGACTGGCTGGCGGCGGCCACGCGATAGAAACGGAAAACCGGAGTTCCGTGGGGAACTCCGGTCCGTGCGGATGCCTGACGGCGGCCGCTATTCGACGAGGTCGATCAGGTTGCTGACGGGATTGGCCTCGGGGGCGGCGCTTTCGGCCGGGGCGTCGCCGGCGGGGGCCGGGGCGGGTTCGCCGCCGTTGCCGGTGCTGCCGCCATTCCCGTTGCCGTTGCCGCCGTTGCGGCGTCCGCCGCGGTCGCGCCGGCGGTCGCGTCCGCCGCCGTTGCCGCCGCGCCGGTCGCGGTCACCGCGTCCGCCGTTGCCGCCGCCGATGCCGCCCGCGAGGAAAGCCTTGCGGAAGGTGGCGCTGCAGAGGACGGTGAACCCGGCCTGCATGGCCTTGCTTTCGAGGTTGGGGGCGGAGCTGACCATCACGCCGTTGCGGCCCTTCTTGCAGAGGCGCATGGCGGTGTCGACGAGCTCGTCGGAGTCCTTGGCGAAGTGGACGCCGATGCCGTTGTACTGGTCGGCCTCGTCGACCTCGCGGAGCCGCTTGTCGCTTTCGAGGACCACCTGGATGTCCAGGTTTTCCTGCTTGGCGACGCGGGCGAGGGCGTTGAGCAACTGCACCTGTTCGCGCGGCGACATGCGCCGGCCCGTCTTTTCGTCCATCAACCGCCCGCCGTCCACCACGTAGGTGCGCATTCCCTTCACGTCCGAGGCGTCGGAAGAAGAGAAGAGCGATTTGATTGCATTCATGAAGCCCATGATCGGTTTTATCCTTTTCTGTTGGCAAGCTGCCCGGAAACGACCCTGCCGCGGCCGCGCTGCGTTGCGATGATCCCCCCGGCAGCCCCGTACCCTTTCCCTCCCGCACGGGCTTCGCGCGCCGGACGGCCGTCCGCCGCATGGTCCTACACTTTTCCAGGCAAACCGCCAGCGACTGTACCCCCCGTTCCCGTGCGGTGCAAGTCCCGATTTCGCGCCGTCCCGCGGGAACCGTTGCCGGAACGCGAAAACGGAAAAACCTCTTTTTTTACGAAAAAAGCAAATTTGGGGCTTGATTTTCCGCCGGGGAAAGTGTTTCTTGAAGAAACACTCCCCAGCGCCCCGGGATTGGGACGCGGCCAACGGCCATTTGTACAACCAAGGAAAAACAGAGAATGAAAAAAACGACAATGGACCGAAACACGACGAATACCACCCCTGTCCGCAAGCGGCCCCCGAAACCGCCGATGCCTCCCAAGAAGGTCAAGGCCCGCTATGCGGCACGCGCCCTGCTGAGCCTGGCCAAGACCGGCTCGAACCGCGAAGTCGCCCGCCGCGTCGAAGCCTGGGCCCGCAGCCAGGCCGCCAAGCGCCCCGAAACCTTTGGTTGCTACCGCATTCTCAGCGCCGGCTCCCTCCAGCGCCTGGCCAACCGCCTCCGCCGGGCCGTGAACGACCTGACCGCGCGCAACGTGCCGCGCAACGAGTGGCCCAGCGCGTTCGTCATGGGCTTCCAGCCCAAGGTCCGCGCTCCCTACCGCACGAAGAAGCGCATGCAGATGGTCCAGGAATACATCAAGATGTACGGCATTCCGCCCGGGACCCCCGGCGTTCCCCAGGAGTTCATCGAGGCCGCCGCCGCCCAGCGCAAGGCCGCTGCCGCCGCCGCCAAGACCTCCCGCAAAGGCCGGAAGGCCAACGGCTGACCGGGCCCGCAACGGTTGTTCTCCGACCTGCGCTCCGCAACGGGCGCAGGTTTTTTCGTGCCCTGCGTCCGGTGGATCGGGGCGGGATGCCCGGGGAAGGGTGCGGCGAATTCGGGGGTATGTTGGGAAA
Source organism: Kiritimatiellia bacterium (assembly GCA_017527155.1). Taxonomy (GTDB): domain Bacteria; phylum Verrucomicrobiota; class Kiritimatiellia; order CAIQIC01; family Lenti-01; genus CACXEY01. The sequence continues at coordinate 19,100 of JAFXQI010000108.1, read as the reverse complement.
TCCTCGTGTTTTTCCTGTTACCAAAACCGGCGGGCGGGGTGGGGGATGCAGCGGAAGATCGACATCCGGACGGGTTCGGGTAAGCTCCCGGACATGGTGAATGACACCGGACAGATACCCGACACCCCGGCGCCGGCAACCGGCGCGCGCCCGCGGATCGTCGTCCTCGACGCCTGGGCGACCAATCCCGGCGACCTCTCCTGGGCTCCCATCGAAGCCCTCGGCGAGTGCGTTTTCCACGACCGCACGCCGGCCACCCTCGCCGCGGAGCGGGTGCGCGACGCCGACGCGGTGTTCCTCAACAAGGCGCCGCTCGGAGCGGCGGCCATCGAAGCGGCTCCGCGGCTGCGCTACGTCGGCATCCTGGCCACCGGCTACAACACCATCGACCTGGTGGCCGCCCGCCGCCGCGGCATCGTGGTCAGCAACGTCCCCGGCTACAGCACGATGTCCGTCGCCCAGCAGACCTTCGCCCTCCTCCTCGAAATCACCAACCGGACTGGCCTCCACGCCGACGACGCCCGTGCCGGCGGCTGGTCCCGGCATCCCGACTACTGCCGGGCGCTCTCCCCGCTGACCGAACTCGCGGGCCTGGTCCTCGGCATCATCGGCCTCGGCGCCATCGGCACGGCCGTCGCCCGGATCGGTCTCGCCTTCGGGATGAAGGTGCTGGCGGTCCGGGCCCATCCCGGACGCCCCATGCCGCCGGGCGTCGAGGAAGTCCCCATCGACCGCCTGCTGGCCGAGAGCGACGTCGTGTCCCTGCACTGCCCGCTGACCGACGCCACCCGCGGCATCATCGGCGCCGACGCCATCGCCCGCATGAAGCCCACCGCCATCCTCCTCAACACCTCCCGCGGACCCCTGATCGACGAACCCGCCCTTGCCGCCGCCCTCCGCGACGGACGCCTCGCGGCGGCCGGACTCGACGTCCTGTCCGCCGAGCCTCCCTCCGGCGGCAACCCGCTGCTCGACGCGCCGAACTGCTGGATCACCCCGCACATCGCCTGGGCGACCAAAGCGGCGCGCATCCGCCTCATCGACGAAGCCGCCGCCAACTACCGCGCCTTCCTCGCCGGGCACCCCGTCCATACCGTCTGAGAGGGCCCCGGCCGGGCCCGTCTCCGCCTGGAACTTCATGGCATGGAACATGCATGGAACGGGGCGTTTCCCATGGTGTTTTCCTTGATATCGCGAGTGGTTGAAAATCGGGATTGGCAACGGGGACGGGGAGGGTAGAATGGCACGCTTCGATGGATACGGACAGGACAGACACCCCGCCCTCCGCGGCGGAAGCGCCTCTCCCGGCGGCCACGTTCGCGCGCGGCTTCCGGGATGCGTTGCCGATCTGCTTCGGCTACTTCGCGGTCGGCTTCACCGTGGCGGTGGCGGCGGTGGTGCACGGGCATCCGGTATGGTCGCCGGTGCTGATGTCGCTGACGCACGTGTCGGGGACGAGCCAGGGGGCGATCGCGGGGCGGGTGGACTTCACGGCGGGGGCGGTGCCGGCGCTGGGAGAGGTGGGGTTGCTGTGCGTGGCGCTGAACCTCCGCTACGTCCTGCTGGCGCTGGCGCTGGCGCAGAAGCTCGGCCCGGGAATCGGCTTCTGGCGCCGCCTCCTGCTGGCGTACGGGGTGACCGACGAGAACGTCGCGCTGGCGGTCTCGCGTCCCTTCGTCCCCGCCTTCCGCTACCTCCTGGGCCTGATGCTCTCCTCGTGGCTGGGCTGGAACGCGGGCACGGTGCTCGGCGCCTACGGAGCGGCCTGGTTGCCGGCGGACCGCCTGGCGCCGCTGGGAATCGCCCTCTACGCGATGTTCGTGGCGATCGTCGTCCCGGCCGCCCGCGGGTCCCGTCCGATGCTGCTGTGCGTGCTCCTGGCGGCGGCGCTCAACGTGGGTCTCTCCTTCCTCCCGGCCGCCATCCGTCCCCCCGAAAGCGCCGCGATGCTGGCCGCGGGAACCGCCGCCGCGGCCCTGTGCGCGTTCTTCTTCCCTGACAAGGGGGCCCGCCCATGACGCACTCCGGCCTGCTGGCCTTGATCCTGGCCGTTGCCGCGGCCACCTACCTCCTGCGCGCGCTGCCGCTGGCCTTGTTGCGGCGCCCCCTGCGGAACCCGCGCGCGGTGGCGTTCATCGGCTTCCTGCCCTACGCCATCCTGGCCGCGATGGTGGTCCCCGGCATCTTCTCCGGAGCCGGCACGCGGCCGGCGTCGCTGGCGGGCGCGGCGGTGGCGTTCGGCCTGGCGCTGGCGGGCCGCTCCCTTCCGGCGGTGGCGGCGCTGGCGGCCGCCGCGGCCTTCCTCGTCTCGCTCTGGGTGTAGGAGTCCTGCGGTTCCGCAGGGCATCCCCCCCGTCATTCCACGCGCACTTCCAGCGCCGCCAGCCGGCCCGGCCCCTGCACGCCCGCGAACTCCAGCTCGCTTCGCCCGCCCCCGAACGTCTCCTCGAACACCTGCGTGCTGATTTCCCCCGGACGAAACCGCATCAACCCGCCCCGCCCCGCCCGGAGCGTCGCTTCCCCGCCCACCGCCGTGCCCGTCACCAGCACCCGGCACTTCTTTTTCTCCAGCCCCGCCGGGCGCCACACCTCGACCACGCCCTTTTCGTCGCCCAGAATCCGGTAATCCCTGAAATCCCCCTGCTGCCAAGGTTTGAAGAGCCGCCATCCGCCGCCGAAGAACACCGCTGCCGGCGCGCCGCGGGCGAATTGCTTCGCCGCCGCCTCTTCGTGCGTGTCCCAGAAGATTTCCACTTCGACGCGGCTCGGGTTTAAGTAGAACTCTTCCATGGGCGCGAAGCCCGTCTTTGCCAGCCGCAGCCCCGCCGCGTTCGTCACGACCGACCGGTGCGCGAACCATTTTTCCGGCCACGTCCACACCCCCATCCGGTCGGCGTGGTTGCGCGAGAGGCGGATGAACGCCTGCGCCCCATTCTGCTCGAAGAAGCGTTTCGTCACGCCCCGCCAGTCGTTCGCCACGTACTGCTCGTACGGCTCGTCCGGCACGGTGAAGCCCACATTCACCTTCTCCGGCGCGTACAGCGCCATCTCGTTCCACGGCTCCAGCCACCGGTCCACGATGGCCACATCCCCCTCCGCCAGATGCCCGTCCAGCCACGCCCGCAGCGCATAGTACGGCGTCGGCTTCCCCTCCACCCGCGTCACCTCCCACGCCGGCCACGCCAGCACTGCGGCCAGCCCCGCCGCCGTCGCGGCGAGGCCCATCGCGCGTTTCCGGCCGCCCAGCCGCTCCCAGGCGGACGCCAGCACGGCGCTGCACCACACGATCCAGATGGGCACGGCAACCGCGAAATACGTCCATTTCGCAACCCCGTTCCCGATGATGGCGATGGACGCCGCCGATACCGCGAGCGCCCCCCACGCGCCCCAGCCCAGACGCGCCAGACCCGGGTCCGCCGCATCCCGTCCGGAGCGGCGGCGCCAGCCAATCCATACGGCGGCCGCGACGACGGCCACGAGCGCCGCGACGCCGAAGCAGCCGCCGCCCGTCATCACGGGGACGGCCCGCGACAGCACCCATCCCGCGGGATTGCCGGTATGGTGCCCCACGCCCGTGTTCGCGTTGTGGACTTCCTGCAAGGCCCGGAGGACCCACCGGATCGTCCCGGCCAGCAAGGCCAAGGCAATCGCCCCCGTGGCCACCGCATGCCGCGTCCGGGCCTTGCCGGAGAGACCCCGCCAGCCTGCGACGGCAATCCATGCGCCCGCGGCGGCCGTGACGGCCCATCCCGACATGTGGCACAGGCAGGTCCCCTGCGCTACCAGATACCACTCCGCGTAGCGCCACCAAGGCGCCGCCCGTCCCTCCGACAGATCCCCGGCCAAGTCCACCGCGCGCAACGCCATCCACGCGGCGAAGAGCATCGCCGGCGCATAGTAGTACGCCTCGCGGGACTGGTACACGGCGAACGGCATCAACCCCAGCCACACCGCGCACAGCGCCCCGGCCGCCGCCCCCCGCCGACGCCACGCCCACGCCGCGCACAGCAGCAGCGTCGCCATCCCGGCCAGCGCGAACGGCTCGCGGACGGTCCGGATGTCCACCTCCCGCCCCAGCCATCCGCACCACAGCGCCGGAATTCCGTCCACGAACGGAATCTGGTTCAGCCAAGGGGGATTCTTCCACAGTTCGACGGCCGCGGCCGGTCCCCGCTCCGCATAGCGCAGCTGGTTGATTTCGTCCGAGCGCGTCGCGGACCGCTCCAGATGGGTCCCCCGCAACCAGCATCCCGCAACCACCGCCACCAAGGCCACGGCGAGCCATCCCCACCCCGGGGTTGTCCTGTCCGTTCCTGCCATCTGCATGTCTTTCGTGTCCACGTTCTCTCCAGTCGTTGTCCGTTTATCCTATTCCCGCCCCGGGGCTGTCCAGTCCAATCCGCGACGACGGGAAACGTGCGAAAGGGGGCCGCTCCGCCGAAGCGCTTGCCATCATCATTCCCATTCGCTACTTTCAATAAACAAACATGCACCCGGATTTCCAACCATCCTCCATCCCTGAAAGCCCCCCGCCTGCTTTTGCAGGCATTCCGGTCACCGTCGTCATTCCTGCATACCGTTGCGCCGCCACCCTTCCCCCGGTTCTCGACGCGCTTTTCGCCCAGAGCATGCCGCCGGCGCGTATCATCGTGGTGGACGACGCTTCCCCCGACGAGCTGGAAAAGAGGCTTGCTTCCTATGCCGGTCGCATCGAAGTCATCCGGCATCCTGCGAACTGCGGCCTTGCCCGATCCTACAACGACGGCTTGCGGCAGGTCTCCACGCCCTTCGCCATGACCCTTCACAGCGACTGCATTCTCGAGCCCCGCTACCTGGAACTCCTCTGGAAGGCTCTCGGCGGGCATCCCGGCTGGGCGGTTGCCACGGGACAATACCTCTTTCCCGACATCGGTCGGATGTCGTCCACCGACCGCCTCTATCTCGCCCTCAACCTCATCCCCCTCACGCCGGTCTATGCCGACGGCGAAGAGGATTCCATATCCTTCGTCGAGGGGAAGGCCGACCTGTTCCGCACGGACTGCCTCCGCCAGGTCGGCTTCTTCGACGAGAGCTTCGTCCTGACAAGCGAAGACCAGGACATCTCGGCCAAATTCCGGGCCAACGGCTGGAATCTCGGCGTCGTCGGGGCGGCCCATTTCCGGTCCGCGTTCGGCGGGACCCAGGATTCGGTGTGCAAGGTCCTGCGCAAACAGCGGACCTATGCCCGCGGGCAAGCCCTCCTTTCCCTGCGCCACGGCCGCCGCATGCTTGCCGCGTCCAATGCCAACCGGAACGCCAGGGCCCTGCACCGCCTTGTGCAGCTTGCGATGGCCTTTTCCGTCTTTTTGCTTCTGGCATCGGTCCTGTCGGCCGTTGCTTGCCGGGCTTTTTCCCTTGCATCCCTTTTGGCCGTTGTGGCGGTCGGCCTCCTGCTGCTCCGATGGACCGCCTATCTTTGGATTTGCCGTTGGCTCCCCCTGCGAGAACGTCCGGTTGCCGCGGCCTTGGGGTGTGTTGCCGATTTCTGCTATGCGGTCGGCGCCATTGAAGGGCTTGCCAAGGGGGCTTTCCGCGGCAAGGCATGAATCCGTGAAAACAAGGAGACATCCATGAAAGCATTGGTTACGGGTGGTGCGGGCTTCATCGGCTCGCACGTCGCGGACGAATTCCTCCGCCGGAACTTCGAGACGACGGTCCTCGACGACCTGTCGGGCGGGTTCCGGGAAAACGTCCCCGCCGGCGCGCGCTTCGTCGAGGGCTCCGTCAACGACGACGCTCTCGTCGAACGGCTGTTCGCGGAAGAGAAATACGACGTGGTCTTCCACCTCGCGGCCTATGCCGCCGAAGGCCTGAGCCACTTCATCCGGCGTTTCAACTACACCAACAACCTCGTCGGCTCCGCCACCATCATCAATGCCGCCGTCCGCCATCCCGTGCGCGTTTTCGGCTTCACGTCCTCGATTGCCGTGTACGGCGCGAACCAGGTTCCCATGCGCGAGGACGTTCAACCCTCCCCGGAGGACCCCTACGGCATCGCCAAGTACGCCGTCGAACTCGACCTCGCGGCCGCCCACCGCCTCTTCGGACTCGACAGCGTTGTCTTCCGCCCCCACAACGTCTACGGCGAACGCCAGAACATCGGCGACCGCTACCGCAACGTCATCGGCATCTTCATGAGCCAGCTCATGCGCGGCGAACCGTTGACCGTCTTCGGCGACGGCGAACAGCAGCGTGCCTTCTCCCACATCTCCGACGTGGCCCCCGTGATGGTTTCGGCGCTGCTCTCGGAAAACTGCCGGAACGAGGTCTTCAACGTCGGGGCCTCCACCCCCTACACCGTCAACCAGCTCATCCGCGAAATCGCCGATGCCTTCGGCGTCGAGCCCCGCGTCACCTACCTCCCCGCCCGCAACGAAGTCAAGGTTGCCTACTCCTCCCACGACAAGATCCGCAACGCCGTCCCGTGCCCCGATCCGCTGCCCCTCCGCGAAGGCATCCGCCGGATGACCGAATGGGCCCGCGCCCACGGGCCCCGCAAGGGCGACGTGTTCTCCTCCGTGGAAGTCTGGAAGAACATGCCCCCCTTCTGGCGTCAGGAACTCGCCGAGGCCGGCATGGCGCCGTAATCGGGGACACCCCGCGATTGGGAGCCCCCTCCGCCTTCAGCGTCCTGGGTCCGTCCCCCGATGCCCATCGGTGGAATGGCGCTCGATGAGCCGTTGGAGCGCATCCAGATACTCCGGGCTCGCGGCGCGGTCGCGGCGCCCCTGCAACACCAGTTCACGCAGCTCGGACAGGATCCTCTCCCCGTCCTGGGACGGATTCTGCCATGCCGGGAAGATGCGGGACGGACCGGCCGACCGGGGTGACGGCACTGCGGGGGGCACATTGCATTCGGGCCGTGCGACACCGGGACAACGCGCCTTCTCGCGGTACAGGCGGGCGACCTGCCCGCCGTCGAGGGCTTCCGGCCAGACGCGTACGTCGGCCAGGTCGAACTCCCCGTACCGCGACAACGGCAACGCTGCGTGGTCGCGGAAGCCGAACAGCAAATCGGTCCCGGCGCAATGGTCGAGCGTGCAGGGACGCGCATCCCCTCCGACGGGCACTCCATCCAGATAGAGCCACGCCCCCTGCGGCCCGAGCACCATCGCGGCATGGTGCCACAGGTCCGGCGCAAGCGCTACCGACGAAACCACGAACCGGTGCCCGCCCCGCGGCGAGGAGAAGTTTGCGTGCAGGGTGTGGTCCGGGAACAACTCCAGACAGTAGTCCTCGTTGTCGTGGTACGACGTGTTGCGCTTGAACACGATGGCCCCCGGCTCCTCCGCATTGGAACCCGCACGGGTGCGAATCCAAACCGCGACGGTGATGGCGTCCGGCTCCAGCGAAGCCGAGCGCGGTACGCGGATGGAGGTCGTCTCTCCATCGAATCGTACGGCCTGGCCATTGTTCCCGATGCCGGAGACGGGACGCAAGAGGCCGGTCACCGACCCGTCGTTGTGGTAGCCGCTCTTGTCATGGATACGCCCATCCTTTCCTTGGGAGAGGAAAGCATAGTGCAGGACAGGGTGTGGAATCCAATCCGCCGACACCTGTTTCGCCGTGGAGATGACGGCCTGCGACCCCAACAGGATGGCGAGAAGCCAGATGAGGGGTTTCATGCGCGTCATCCCTCGACCACGGGCACCTGGGCCGGGGCCACGTTCTCGAGGAGGACCTTCATCGCGGCGGCGGGGAGGAGGGTGAGGCGGTCGGTGGGGGCGGTCAGGGTCGGGGCGGAGAGGGGAGCGAGGGTGGGGGTGAGGTCGATGGTGAAGGCCGGGGTGGTGTAGCGGTAGCCGGTGGGGGTCGGGGTGAGGGTGTGGGTGGCGCCGGCGAAGCGGGCGGCGATGGAGCGGGCGGCGCCGGTGCCGGTGATGCGGTAGGCGTTGTTTTCCTGGGAGAGGAATTCGGAGAGGGAGACGTAGAGGCGGGGTTTGTCGGCGTAGGGGCGTCCGGCGGTCGGGCAGAAGGTGGCGCAGTTGGCGCATTCGTTGCAGAAGTCGGTCAGGACCGCGGTCTGGGTGGCCTGCGCGACGGCGAAACGTTCGGGGGCGGCGGGGACGGGGGCGCCGTCGGCGACGGTCCAGGAGGGGAGGTCGGCGGCGAAGGGGGCGCAGGTGTAGGTGAGGAAGGCGTGGTTGGGGCAGACGCTGGTGCAGACGGAGCAGAAGGTGTCGCAGGCCAGACAGCGGGCGGCTTCCTGGCGGGCGGCGTCCCGGGTGAGCGGGAGGACGACTTCGGCGAAGTCGCCGCGGGCGTCGAGGGGCGTCTCGGGGATGGGGGTGCGCGGGACGCGGGTGGCGCGTTTGCGGAGGGTGGCGGGGAAGTCGGCGGGCGCCACGGTGGCGGCGGGGGCCGCGTCGGCCGCGGCGCCGAGGATGGCGGCGGCGATCTTCTTGCCGTCGGCCAGGGCCGTGACGAGGGTCGCGGGGCCGCCGTTGACGCAGTCGCCGCCGGCGTAGATGCCGGGGACGGCGGTGGCGCCGGTGGCTTCGTCGGCGACGATGTAGCCTTTCTTGTTGAAGGCGAGGCCGAGGTCGGCCGCGAAGGCGAGGTCGGGTTTCTGCCCGATGGCGGCGATGAGGTGGTCGAGCGGGAGGTCGAAGTCGGAGCCGGGGACTTCGACGGGGCGGCGGCGGCCGGAGGAATCGGGTTCGCCGAGGGTCATCTTGGAGCAGCGGAGGGCGGTGAGTTTGCCGGATTCGGAGAGGATGGCCTTGGGGGCGGTGAGTTCGCGCAGAGGGATGCCTTCGGAGAGGAGCCCGGCGAGTTCTTCGCGGTGGGCGGGCATTTCTTCGCGGGTGCGGCGGTAGATGACGGCGGGCTCGCCGCCGAGGCGCTTGGCGACGCGCGCGCAGTCCATGGCGACGTCGCCGCCGCCGATGATGCCGACGCGTCCGGAAAGCGCCGTGCATTCGCCGTCGCGGACGCGGCGGAGGAATTCGATGCCGTCGATGACGCCGTCGGCGGTTTCGCCGTCGAGTCCGAGCGGGGCGCCGAGCTGGGCGCCGGCGGCGATGACGACGATGTGCCCGGCGGCGCGCAGTCCGGCGATGGTGAAGTCGCGTCCGGCGGCCTGGCCGAAGCGGAACGTGACGCCGGCGGCTTCGAGGCGGGCGGCGTCGCGCCGGATGAGTTCGGGGAGGGCGCGGTAGGCGGGAAGGGTCTTGTTGGCCATGCCGCCGGGGGCGGGACGGGCGTCGTAGACGGTGACGTCGGCTCCGGCTTCGCGCAGGAAGGCGGCCGCGGAGAGGCCGCAGGGACCGGCGCCGATGATGGCGACGCTCACCGCGGGCGCTCCGCCGGTGCCCGCGGCGAGGGGGATGTCCTGGCCGTATTCGAGGGCGGCGCGCTTGAGTTCGCGGATGGCGAGGGGGGTGTCGTACTGGCTGCGGATGCAGGTGGTCTCGCAGGCGTGGTTGCAGGCGCGGCCGAGGGTGGCGGCCATGGCGTTGTCGCGCCGGATGACGGCCGCGGCGCGGTCGAAGTCGCCGGCGGCGATGGCCGCGATGTAGGAGGGGACGTCCTGGGAGAGGGGGCAGGTGGTGCGGCAGGGGGCCGCGATGCAGTCGAAGGCGCCCAGGGGGCGGGTGGTCTTGGTGGCGCGGCGGTCGTAGGTGTCGCGCTTGTAGAGGGGGCTCTCCAGGACGGCCTTGGCGTAGGCCTGGAGGTTGGCGAGGGCCGCGGCCCTGACGTCGCTCCCGGCGGGGGCGCCGGCCTTGGCGAGGATCCACGAGGGGAGGTCGGCGGCGCCGGCCGCGCGCAGGGCGTCGGCGGCGTTGGCGCAGTACTGGAGGAGGCGCGCGTAGCCGCCCGGACGCAGGAGGTCGCTGCTGGCCGTGATGGTCGTGACGCCGCACGCGAGCAGGTCGGCCACGTTGAAGGCGTCCGCGCCGCCCGCGTAGCTGATGGGAAGGTCGCCGCCGAACTCGGTCTCCAGCTTCGCCGCGAGGTTCACGGTGACGGCCTGGAGGGGACGGCCGGAGAGGTACATCATCTTTTCGTTGGGGCTGAAGACGGTGCGGTGGTTCTCGACTTCGAGCGTGTTCGAGAGCTTGACGCCGAACGCGACGCCCTTGCGGGCCGCGCGGGCGCGCAGGTCGGTCAGGATGGCGATGGCGTCGGGATACTTGAGGTCGTGGCCGAACGCGGCGTCGGGGACCGTCACCTGCTTGAAGCCGCACACGCCGTTGAGGATGCCGCGGAGGGCGTCGGGGCCGAGGAGGGTGGGGTTGAGCTTGACGTTGGTGTGCAGTCCGCGCTCCTCGATGAGGTAGGCGGCGATCTTGCCGATCTCGTCGGGCGGGCAGCCGTGCATCGTCGAGAGCGTCACGTTGTCGGAGAGGCGGCGCGGGATGTCGAGGTCGCGGACCGCGGGATAGACTTCGGCGACGGCGGCGACGGCCTCGTCGTACTCCGCGCCGGCGTCCGCCATGCGCGCGAGGAAGCCCTGGACGTTCGGCTTGAGGATGCCTTCGAGGTTGTAGCCGACCGACATGTTGAAGATCATCCCCGGGCGCCCCGCGCGGCCCAGCTTGTGCTGGAGGGCGTGGATCAGGACCCACGCGATGAGGTACTCGCGGAAGGACTGGTCGATCTTCAGCTCCTGGCTCCATTCGACGTTGTAGCCTTCGTCCTGCATGTCGATGCAGGGCTTGCTGACGACCAGCTCGTCGAGGGTCTGGATGGTCTTGAGCTCGATGAAGCGCCCGCCGTGCAGCCACGCCGCGACGATGTTCTGCGCCATCTGCGAATGGGGGCCGGCCGCGACGCCGAAGGGCGTGTCGAGGGGCTGTCCGTAGAGGGAGGTGCGGAAGGGGTCGTCCGCCGCGGGCACGAAGAAGAGCTCCTTCGGGATGCCGAAGACGCTGCCGCGCGCCTCCAGTTCACCGAACACCCACTTGGCCAACGTGCGGAAATCCAACGGCTGGAAATGGTCTGACATGCTGCTCTCCTGTTGTCGCTTTGGCTGTCTTCCGCGTGCGGCACGCCCCGACGCCGGGGCCGCCCACGCTCCCCGCATTCTGCCACAGCCCCCGCGCGCCGCGCAAGCGCGGTTTCGCGGGCGGACGGTCACTCGCCGGGGCGCGGCAGGGACGGCGGCAGGAAGCGGCGGACGAGGCGGTTCTTCAGGAGGGCGCGGCGGTAGGAGGGGGTGGGGGCGGGACGGTCGGGGAGGGGACCCGTCCAGGGCGCGCCGAGGTGGAGGATCTCGCGCTGGAAGACCGCCGCCGAGATCCCCCACTTGGCCAGGAACTGGCGGCGGCCGTCGTTCGGGCGCAGGCGGGAGAGGGTCTTGGACACGAAGTGGTACACCAGGCTGTCGCCCACCCCCCGGAAGTGGCGGATGCCCGCCTGCCAGAGCTTCATCGTGAAGTCCGGGTCCGTGTAGAGCCCCGGGCCGAGCTCGACGCTGTAGCCGCCCACCAGGTCCCACAGCGCCACCGGAACCAGCACCGGCGGGCGGGTCGATCCCGACCAGTCCGGTTTGGCCAGCGACGGCAGGGCGGCGTGCAGGCGCGGCTCGTCGTAGTCGTCCGGCGTGTGGCCGAAGTCGTGCGGCGCGACGACGGGGAGGCTGTTCGTCGGGTACGGCTCGATCATCGTGCCGGACAGGCACCAGCGGTCCCGCGGGGCCTTGGCGGCGGCGCGGCGGAGGGCGGTGTCCCAACCGGGGCAGACGGCCATGTCGTCGTTCAGGTACAGCAGGTACGGCGTGCGTGCCAGGGTCCGGGCCGCGTTGACGCCCCAGCAGATGCCGGTGTTCGCCGGCGTGTGGGTGTGGTCGAGGCCCTCCTGCCGCGCCCATTCGAGGGTGCCGTCGGTGCCTTCGTTGACGTGCAGGACGATCTGGTGCGGCCGGTCGGAGTGGCGGCGCAGCGTGTCCACGCACAGCCGCAGGTACGGGAGGTTGTTCCAGGTGGGGATCACGACCGTGAAGGCGCCGTCGGGCGGCGGCGCGGCGTGCGGGGCGGGATGGTACGTCATGTCGCAGTTCATGGCCGGAGCATGGCACATCCCGGGGCGCCGCGCAAGGGGGGCGTTGGGGCAACGTTCATGGGCGTGGGGTATGGGGGAAAACCGGCGAAAACATCAATGTTTTCCATAATCTCAAATTGGATGGCGACGGCATGGTGGCATGGCGTCGGAGCGGAATCAGGCCGGCGCGATGCGCAGGGAGCGGGAGCGGGCGGTCGGGACCGCGAAAGGCTCCGCCACGCGCCAGCCGGGAAGGGCCGCAATCTGGCCGGCAACTTCGACCACGACCACCTGCCCGCGCACTTCGCGCGGAATCTTCAGGTCCGTGAAGATGTCGGAGAGTTTTTTGGTCCCGCCCAGGCCCAGCGGGCGCATCGCGTCGCCGGGACGCCAGCGGCGGAAGAGGATGGGACTGTCGCCGACGGCCTTGGCGGAGAGGTAGACGGCGGAGGGCGTCTTTTCGTGGCCGCGGGTTTCTTCGACGGCAAAGGAAAGCCCTTCGCGGAACAGCCACAAATTTTTCCAATGATTGGAAACTTTTTTTCCAATGGTTGGAAAATTTTCCGGATTTTTTCCAATGATTGGAAAACTTTTTTCCAATGGTTGGAAAATTTGGTCCGTGACGGCGGCGAGGGTTTCGGGGCGGCCGCCGGCGCGGAGGGTCCCCAGGGCGAGGCGGCGGCGGACGGCGAGGGGCCAGTCGGGCCAGCCGAAGGTTTGGAAGGCGTCGGGGTGGGCGGCGGCGAAGGCGGTGAGGGCGTCGAGGGCGGCGGATTCGGCGGCGGCGAGGTCGGCCAGGCGGAGGAGGGCGTCGCGGATTTTGGGGTTCAGGCGGTCGCGCAGGAGGGGGAGGATTTCGTGGCGCACGCGGTTGCGCAGGGCGAAGGTGTCGGCGTTGGTGGCGTCTTCGCGCCAGGGTTCGCGGTGGCGGCGGAGCCAGTCGCGCAGGGTGTCGCGGGGGATGCCGAGGAAGGGGCGCAGCCAGAGGGTGCCGTCGGGGTCGCGGGCGGCCGGTGCGATGCCGGCGAGTCCGGCGGGGGAGGTTCCGCGGGCGAGGCGGAGGAGGAGGGTCTCGGCCTGGTCGTCGGCGTTGTGGCCGGTGGCGATGGCGGTGGCGCGGATGGCGGCGGCGGTTTGGCGCAGCCAGGCGCGGCGGGCGGCGCGGGCCGCCATCTCGGGGGAGTCGCCGGTGGCGGCGGCCTGCGTGGGAATGTCGGCGCGCGCGGTGTGGAAGGGGACCCCCAGGCGCGCGGCGAGGCTGCGGACGAAGGCTTGGTCGCCGTCGGCTTCGGGCGCGGGCCGCATGCCGTGGTGGAGGTGGGCGAGGTGGATGGGATAGTTTGCCCGGTGCAGGAGCAGCGCCAGGGCCACGGAGTCGCCGCCGCCGCTACACGCGACGAGGACGGGGCGGTCGTGCGGCGGCGCCTCGGGCAGGAGTTCCGCCATCGCGCGGCGGAAGAGCGTGGGGGCGGGCGGCGGGCGGCTCATGGGGCGGCGGGGGCTTCGAGGGCGGCGGGGAGAAGGTCGCCCATTTCGTGGCAACGGCGGTGGAGGGTGGCGCGGTCGGGGCGGGCGGCCTGGGGAGGGTAGAGGGAGAGGAAGAGCATGCGGCCCGCCGCGCAGAGCGCTTCCTTGGCGCGGGTCGGATGCCAGCGATCGGCAAAGCCTTCGGGCGAAAGCACCACCAGGGAGCCGCCTGCACGGCAAACGGCGTTTCCGCAGGCTTTTTCGCAGGGGCTCAAAAAAGTGCCCACGCCCGCCCCGCCGGGGCCGATGCGGTGGGCGCGGGCCAAGGCGGAGCGCCAGTCGGGGCCGTCGGGGGGCCACGACCGGGAGCAGCGGAAAGGCTCGAGGACAGGGAGCGCGAGGATGTCGGGGTTGCCGTAGGAACACCACTCGCGCCCGGCGAAGGTGAGGCGTCCGGGGCGGGTGAAGTAGCGGCGGTTCGACTGGCGCCGCCACAGGCGGAAGGGGTTGTCGCGGATGTAATGGGCAAAGGTGGGAAGCTGGCCCTCTTTCTTGACGATCCAGTCGTGCCAATGGGGCTCGAAGATGTCTCGCGGGCCGCCAGTCACTTCGGCGTAGCGGCCGCCGAGCACGGCCATGAGGCGGGGGACCACGGTCAGGAGGCTCGGCCGCGTTGCGCCTTCGGCAATGCGGATGAGCGTGTGGATGTGGTCGGGCATGATCGTGAAGCGCTCAATGGGCGCAATGCCCGCGCAATCGCGGTGGAAGTTGCGGATGGCGTAGACCATCGCGCGCGTGACGGGGAGCATCCGGCAACGGCCGGGGGCGACGATTTCGGAGAGGGGGAGAAGGCCGGGGCGGCGCTTCAGGGTCACCATGTAGAAGAAGGGGCGGGTGTAGTCGAAGCCGGAGAGGCGGTAGGGCATGGGGACTCGGGCGGGGAAAAAGCAAAACACATAGGCTTGGAGGGGGGTGGGTGCCGGAGGGCTGGCGGGCCTATGTGTTTTGCTTTTTCTTGGGCTTTTCTCGCTCTTTTCCCTCACCCCTGCGGTTCGAGGCGCTCCATGCCGCCCATGTAGGGGCGGAGGGGTTCGGGGAGGACGACGCTGCCGTCGGCTTGCTGGTAGTTCTCCAGCAGCGCCACCACCAGGCGCGGAAGCGCCACGCCCGAGCCGTTCAGGGTGTGGACGAACTCGGTCTTGCCGTCCGCGTTCTTGCGGCGGATGCCCGCGCGGCGCGCCTGGAAGGCTTCGAAGTTGCTGCACGAGGAGACTTCCAGCCACGCGTTGTGCCCCGGCGCCCAGAGCTCCAGGTCGTAGCATTTCGCCGCCGCGAAGGACATGTCGCCGTCGCACAGCCGCAGGACGCGGTAGTGCAGGCCCAGGCTGCGCAGGACGTCTTCGGCGTCGGCCACCAGCGCTTCGAGTTCGTCGTAGCTGGTTTCGGGGGCCACGAACTTGACGAGCTCGACCTTGTCGAACTGGTGGACGCGGATGAGCCCGCGCGTGTCCTTGCCCGCCGCGCCCGCTTCGCGCCGGAAGCAGGGGGTGTGCGCCACGAACTTCAGCGGCAGCGGGGCGCGGATGATTTCTTCGCGGTAGTAGTTGGTGACGGGGACTTCGGCGGTCGGAATCAGCCAGAGGTCGTCCTCGGGGCAGTGGTACATGTCTTCGGCCATCTTGGGGAGCTGGCCGGTGCCGGTCATGGTCGCGGAGGTGACGAGGTAGGGGGGGCGGATCTCGGTGTAGCCGTGCTTCTGGGTGTGCATGTCCAGCATGTACGCGATGAGCGCCCGCTGGAATTTCGCGCCGACGCCCGTGAAGAGCGGGAACCCGGCGCCGCTCATGCGCGCCGCGCGCGGGAAGTCGAAGAGGCCCAGCTTCTCGCCCAGCGCCACGTGGTCCTTGGGCTCGAAGTCGAATTTGCGCGGCTCGCCCCAGGTGCGGTCCACGACGTTGTCTTCGGCGCCGAGGCCGCGCGGCACGCTGCTGTGCGGGAGGTTCGGGATGGCCAGGATCAGGCGTTGCTGCTCGGCCTCGATTTCGCGGACCTGCGCGTCGAGGGCGGCGATCTTTTCGCCGATGGCCTTGGTCTCGGCCTGGATGGCGGAGGTGTCCTGGCCGGCGCGCTTGAGTTCGCCGATCTTCTTGGAAACGGTGTTGCGCTCGCTCTTGAGGGCGTCGGCTTCGGTGATGGCCGCGCGGCGGCGGGCGTCGAGGTCCAGCACCTGCGAGATGTCCACGGGGGAGCGGCGGTTCTTCAGGCCTTCGCGGACGGCGTCGGGGTTGTCGCGGATGAGTTTGATGTCGAACATGGCGGGTCTCCTTGGAACAATCAGTCGGCGGCGGGGGCGGGCAGGAGCGTGAGGCCCTTGTCGGCTGCGGTCTTGAGGAACTGCTCGTGGCAGGGGGGGCAGAAGTTGCCGCTCATGCGGTCGAGGTCCTCGGTCTTCTGGTAGCCGACCAGGACGCACAGCGGGAAGGGGCACATCGGCATGTCGAGCAGCATCGACATCACGCGGAGGCCTTCCTGTCCGGCGCGGCGGCCGACCTTGGCCGGGTCGCCCGCGGATTCGAGGCGGTCGAGGTTCAGGATGGCGAAGCGCTCCGCCGGCAGGCACACGCCCTGGGGGCGGTCGGTGCCGAAGCGGCCGTAGAGGATGACGGCGTAGGTGCCGTCGTCCGCGGTATCGGCCACGGCGGCGCGGCCGATGGCGTCGAGGGCCGCGGCGGGGTCGGCGGGCGCGTAGGCGCCGCCGAGCTCGACGGCGACGCCGCCCTGCTCCTGCATGTAGTCGCGCAGGGCCGCGGCGTCCACGTCGTCGCCGACGGACAGCAGCTTGAAGGACGTGCCGGCCTGCGCGGCGAGCGCGACGGCGGCGAGGACGAGGGCGGAAATCAGTTTCTTCATGTCGGTTCTCCGGGGTTGGATTCCAAAAACGCGCACCCTTATACGCCAACGGGCCGCGGGGTGCAAGGGCGGGCCGCGGGAAGGGCGGAAAAGGGCGATGACGTTCATGGGGGGAGGAATGACGGGAAACGGTTGAAAATGTCCATGTTTTCCGTAATCTCAAAACAGGTCCGGGGCGGGCCGCGCCGGGGCGGGGCGGCGGCGCTTTCCCCCTTGCCGTCTTCCCGGCGTTTTGCGATAACCCGGGCCATGCGCATTCCCCTCTCCATCCTGCCGTTGTCCGCCGCGGTCCTCCTGTCCGGTTGCGCCACGCCGTCCGTGCCGCCGCCGGAGCCGTTCCGCGAGTCCCAGATCGAGGCCTTCCACAAGGCCGGCCGCGATGCCCGCGCGATGGGCATCACCATCTACACGACCCCGTCCGGCAAGGCCCATTTCGAGTTCGCCAACCGCCCCCACATGGGCCGCTCCGCCGAGGTCCCCTTCGCCTTCGGCTCGCCCCTGCCGCGTCCCGTGCTCGATCTCAAGACCGGCGCCGAGCGGCCGTTGCGCGTCCTCCTCGACACCTCCGCCCGCCAGAGCTGGCTCGTGGCGGGATCGTGCGGCGACATGGACTACCGCCCGTTCAAGCCGCGCCTCGGCGAGTACCCCGACCACGTCGAGGACGACATCCCCGGCTACGCCGGTGTCGGCAACAAGCTCGTCGCCAAGGTCCAGCACGTCGAGTCGCCCGTCTTCTACGTCCCCATGGCCGCGGGCCACCTCGGCCCGCTGGCGCGCCCCGAACGGCCCGCGGACGATCCGCCCCTTGCCGACAAGGCCCTCCGCTCGCGCGAACGCTTCGATGCGTCGATCCAGGCCGTCCTCGGCGCCGAGATGCTCCGCGCCTTCGACTGGATCCGCTTCGACTTCCCGGCGCGCAAGGTCCGCTTCTCCTCCAACGGCCCCGCCAAGCCGGGGCATCCCGACGCCGTGGCGGCGCGGCTGCCCATGCTCGACTGGAACGGGCGGCCGGCCATCGCCGTGCGGGTCGACGGACGTCCCATGACCGCCGTCATCGATACCGCCGGCGACTTCGAGCTCTCGCTCCCGGAGTCCGCCCTCGGCGGCGGCTACGGCGGCGACGTGCGCCTCCAGCTCGGCGACCTGCCCCCCACCTCCGCCATGCCGCAGTTCGCCGTCCCCGCGCGGACCCACGCCTCGCTCGGCCTGCCGCCCGGCTTCCCGGCGAGGATCGGCACGCGCATCCTCGCGCGGTACGCCGTCACGCTCGATTACAAGAACGGCCGCGTCCTGTTCGAGGACCCCGAACTCGCCGCCCTCAAGTCCGACCAAACCGACGACGCCGAAGAGGACGCCGTGCCCGTCCACTACCGCGGCGTCGTCCGCTGATCCCCTGGGAGACCGCCATGGACTGGAAACTCTTCTTCTCGACCTTCGCCCTCGTGTTCCTCGCCGAACTCGGCGACAAGACGCAGCTGACCGTCCTTGCCCAGAGCGCGGTCCACGGCCGCTTCGCGGTATGCCTGGCCGCCTGCCTGGCGCTCTGCGCCTCGACCCTGATGGCCGTGCTCCTCGGCGGCATCCTCGACCGTTTCGTTTCCCCGCGCGCCGTCCGCCTCCTCTCCGGCGCCCTCTTCCTGGTGTTCGGCCTCATGCTGGTCGTCCCCGCCCTCCGCACTCCGCCCGGAGCGTGAAGGGAGGGCGCGCCCTGGCGGGCGCGCCAGTGAAAAGTGAAAAGTGACAAGTGACAAGATGCGGCGGGCGGCCTTCCGGCCGTCCGTCTTGCCGGAGCGCGGGCAGCCCGCCCGCTTGCTTTTTCCACCTTCCCCCCGCACGGGTGGGGCGAGCTCTCCGAGCGAGCCGTTCTCCCGCTCGCGGCAGCGGGCGCACCGCATCTCGTCTCTCGTCACGGCGGCCTGCGGCCGCTGCGGCTCGCTCGGAGAGCTCGCCCCACCAATCGAGCGGGCGGGACGTGGAAGGAACGGGCGCAGCCGACAGTCCGCACCGCGAACTCGTCACTCTGGAAAGGAAGAAGTACGAAGTAAGAAGGAAGAAGTGCGGCGGGCGGCCTCATGGCTGGAAGCCGCACCTCCGGAAGTGGCGCGGAAGTTTTGACCCGGGCCCCGGGGTGGGGCGAGCACTCCGTGCGAGCCGAACGGACGCGGGGAGCGGCTCGCTCGGAGAGCTCGCCCCACATCGGGGGGCCACAACAAGCAAGCGGGCGGGCCGCCCGCGCTCCGACAAGAGGGCGCGGACGGAGGCCGCACCGCAAACTCGTCTCTCGTCTCTCGTCACTGCGGCCGTAGGCCGCTGCGGTGCGCCCGCTGCGCGGGCGGGAGAGCGGCTCGCTCGGAGAGCTCGCCCCACCAAGTATGAGTTCCGTCAAGAATTGATCTTGGATTCTTTTTCCTTGGATTGGATTCCTTGAGGCGATTCAGAAGCGGATTCGCATTCTTTTGCTTGCATTGCACGAAGATGTGCGTAGAGATCCCGCGTCACCGCCAGGGCGAACGCCATCGCGCTTGCGTGGCCGAGCCGCGCCAGGTGTCCCTTCTCCAGACACCGGGCCGCCAGCGCCACCTTGCGCACGTGCACCATCTCGGCTTCGCATCCCGGCACGGGGTGCCCCATCAGGACGTGCCACAGCGCCACCAGCATCTTGCGCGCCAGCGCCGACACCGACAGGTTGTACGCCTTGC
>JAFXQI010000107.1 GCA_017527155.1 Kiritimatiellia bacterium | reverse complement strand
CCCGGCCTGCCCGGCCAGCTGACGTTCGCCTTCGACTGAGCCCTCCGTCCCCGGAATCCCATCCCGCCGTGCCCGTGCCAAAGGTCACGGCCCGCTCCTTGCATACCCGCACGCGAAACCCAACTGCTCTTTTTAGGTTTAATGATGAAGCGGTCGCACCAGATTCCATCGCCGGGGTGGATGACGTTTCGGTAATGGATGGGCGGTGCGAATGTCGGATTGGGGTTCATGGGAAGCCTTTGGTTCGCGGGTGTTTCCCGTCTAGCAGAAGGCGCGGCGGGAGGCAACGGGAAACGCGCCTTCGGCGCGAGTGAAAAGTGAACAGGGAAAAGCGAAAAGTTTGCGGAGATCCCGCGCGGGCGAGACATGGGAGGGATGGCACGCGACTGGAAGTCGCATCCTCCAGATTGGGAGATGCGGCATCCTGCCGCGTTCCCGTGCAAGGGGAAACGGGAGGGGAAGCGGGAGGGAGGCAGAAAAGGAAACACAAAAACGGGGAGGCAAACCGCTTTTGCGTTCTTTGCGTTGAAAACAGGGCGCCCTGCGGCAGGGTGTCAAGGGAGGAAGGTCTCGGGGATAGGGTATTCGAGGCGGAAGGGGCGGGAGGCGGTTCTGGTTTCGAGGGTGGCGGCGAGGCGCCATTTCGGGGCATCGGCGGGGAGGAAGTGGAAGGTTTCGCGACCGGTACCGGAAAGGGGGGCGGCGTGTTTGCAGACGGGAAGGGAGACGTCGACGCTTTCCCCCCTGCCTGCGGAGGCGAGGCCTTCGAGCTGGATGGAGAGGGAACGGACGGAAAAAGGGTCGTCGAGGCGCCAGTCGAGGGTCGGGGTGACGCCGTCGGGCAGGGAGAGGGTCATCGTGAGCTTGGGGGCCTGCAGGTCGCGCCGGAGGGCGGCGGCAAACGAGGCGGCCATGGCGAGGCCGATGAGGGGAAATGACCAGATGAACATCATCATGGGGTCGCGCGGGCCGGGTTCGCCCATGAAGACGAGGGCCGCCGACCAGGCGAGAAGGTTCCAGAAGCCGGCGAAGGCGCCGAGGAAAAGGACGGTTCCGCGCGAGCGGCGGAGGGGCCACACTCCCGGTTGGTCGGTCCGTTTTTCGCGCAAGGTGCGAAGCAGGAGGAATACGCCGCCGCCGGAGAGGGCGAGTCCGATGAGCAGGAAGAGGATGGCGCCGCCCAGGGTTCCGTATTTCACGGTGCCGCCGACGGGGCGGAGGGTGCTGCGGCGCGGGTCGGAGGGGAGGACCCAGACTTCGACGGCGCTGCCGGGGCGGTAGGAGTCGGCCAGTTGGCGGACGGAGCGGCGGTTGGAGGTCGAGTACTCGCCCGCAAAGCCGTCGAGGCAGTCGTTTTCATACTTTTTGCCCTGGAAATCATATTCGTAGCCGACGCGCGCGGAGTAGGTGGTGTGGGTGGAGGAGTGGCGTCCGGCGCGGCCGGAGGAATGGCTCACGATGCCGGAATAGAGGACTTTGCCGGGGACGGTGACCAAGTCCTCTCGGGCGAGCTTGAAGGAGGGCAAGGCTTCGGAGAACAACATGACGATGCCGCCCAGCGCGAACGGCACGCCGAACAGGAGCATGCAGAGGGCGAAGGCGGCCTTTTTGAGGCGTCCGCCCCAGAAACGGCGGACTTTCGGGAAGGCCTCGGCAATCTGCCAGACGCCCACCAGCACCATGAGCAGGAAGAAGATGGCGAACACCAATCCGACGCTCCAGACCCCGGAGGAGGCGTCGTCGCCGGGACGCTTGACGCGGAGGAAGGCGGTGTCATCGTTGGCGGGGTCGACGCGGCAGCGGTGTTCGGTGCCCGGGGCGTATTTTTCGAGGAGGGGAAGGCGGTCCGCGAGGCTGGAGAAGGTGTAGTGGGTGACGTTGGTGCGGTTCAGGGCGGTGGAGTGGCGCAGGAGGCCGTTCCAGTAGTAGGAGTATTCGGCGGTGAAGGCGAAGTTGTCCACGTCGCGGCGCTCGACGGAGGAGGATTCGATGTAGCATGGGACCTCCGTCCAGCCGGCGGTGGTGCCGGAACGGAAGAAGGCGGAGGCGACATGCCCGAAGATGGCGAAGACTATGACCAGCCACAGGTAGCCCGAGAAGAGAAAGCCGTAGTGGATGGCGTCGCGGCCGTTGGGGTTTTGAAACGGAGTGCGGGTCATGGCAAGGGACCGTCTAGCAGAAGGGGTGGCGACACGCGAGTGAAAAGTGAACAGGGAAAAGTGAAAAGAAATTGGGGGATGCGGCATCCTGCCGCGTTCCCGTGCAAGGGAAAACGAAAGGGCAAGCGGGAGGGAGAACGATCAGGGTTTTTCTGGGGATGCCTGTTTTTGGGCTGGTTCTCTCGCGGGTTCGATGGGGGGAGTGGGCGCAAGGGCTTCTGTGGGTGTCAAATCGACCAATGGAATCTCCTCGGAAAGGTCTTCGACATCGCACGCGTCAAATTGGATTGCCAAGCCTTCTTCTTGTCGGGAAAAGCCGATGACTTCAATGTACTGGAACCCGATTCTCTTGAGAAACAAGACGGCGTCGGAAAATTCATGAAACTCGATATCGTGTTGCACAAAAAGGCTGGCACGGATTCCCGAGTCGATTTGCAAGACCCGGTTAAGCAGATTGGAAATGGCTGGTTGGTCATTGTCGATGCCGTTGAAAGCCAAGACCGTTTCGCCTTGCCGTTTGTTCAGGTACACCGCCAGCTTGCTCTCTTGCCCGCAGGCGGGGAGCAGGAAGGAGGCAAGAGTCAGAAGCAGGATGCAGAGCAGTTTCATGGGAAGCCTTTGTGTTCGCGGGTGTATATGTTGAAAGGCACGTCTAGCAGAAGGCACAGCGGGAGGCAACGGGAAACGCGCGGCGCGCCTGCGGCGCGGTTGAAAAGTTGAAAGGTTGAAGGATGGCCCATTCCCTCAACCGTTCAACCCTTCACCGTTGCGCGGGCGGAAAGTGGATGGGATGCGGGAGGGAGCCCCGGCAGAGGTGCAAAGGGGCTTACTTCAGAAATGACAAATACTGGGTGTAGGCGTGGCCATCGGATTCCGATACGCGGCGACCCGCCTTGAAAAAGCCGTTTTTCTCGTAGAACGCTTCAAGGACCTTGTTGCCCTCGGAACATTCCACGCAGACGATTTCTCCGCCGATTTCCCGTTCGGCCAATTTCAATTCGTCGAACGCCAGTTGGAGGAGAGCCGCGCCCGAAATGCGTTTTCCGCCGTCGATGGCGTAGTTCTTCCCGAGTTGCGCGACGAGGAAAACCGACGCAATGTAGGCTTCAAGGGTGGAATCGAACTTGGCGAAGCGCTCGATCTTCCGTGCCTTCGACCTGCTGAGCGCACTGGCGCATATCGGAAAGGCCTTGTGGGCCAACGTGAAATACCCTACGCCGGGTCGAGCACCAGATGGGTGACGGATACATGCCGCCGGGCGAAATCCACCGCGTTGTCGCGGAGGAAGCCGGTGATGTCATCGTTCTTCGGGCACGAAAAGCCGTCCCGGACGGCATCGCAGAAAGCCTTTCCCTCTCCAGTTTCCGCGAGGTCGCGGATCTGAATGACGAGATAGTCTTTCATTTCTTGCGTTTGGCCTGCGACAGGAATTCGCGCAAGGCATCCCGCCCGACGACATGCCGCCCCACGGCCACGCGACGCCTTGCGGCCGTGGCCCGCGAGGCACGGTCGAGCGCATCGGCGAAGGCACCGGCCTCCTTGGGCTTGGTGATGGTGAAATTGTCGGTGATGCTTGATGTTGCCATGTTTGTGCCTCGCTTTCCCTTTCGGCCCAGGAAGCTCTGTCCTTTCGTTCCTCAATCCTTATACTTCATCCCTCCGCCGCGTGCAACCCCGCATCCGCATCCGGGCGGGTCATTGCGGATTCGGGATAGGGTCCTTTTCTCCAAAGACTTCTCTGCGCTCTCCACGTCTCTGCGTGAGACTTTTTGGTTCGTGGTGTTCATGGGGAGCCTTTGTTTTTTTGGGGTCCTGTTGCAAGTTCCCGTCTATCAGAAGGCGCGCCTTCGGCGCGGTTGAGAAGTTGAAAGGTTGAGAAGTTGAAAGGGTGAAAAGTTGAAGGATGGCCCTTCAACGGATTCCCCCAACCCTTCAACCTTTCAACCCTTCAACCTTTCAACCCATCAGGGCGGTGCGCTCGGTGTGTGGGCGGGAAGCGGACATCGCACGATGATGGATTGACAATGCACGCGGAACAATCCATGATGCACTTGCAAATCGACAAAGGGAGAATCGGCATGACGACATCGCTCACCATCCGGATGGATGAAGACCTCAAGGCGGAGGCCGAACAGTTTTTCGCCGACATCGGCATGAATCTCACCACCGCCATCACCTGCTATTTCAAGAAGTGCCTGGCCGAGGGGGAGATCCCGTTCACCTTCTCGCGTCCCGGCAAGCAGGAACGCATGCTCGAAGCCTTGCGCGAAGCCCGCCGCGTGGCCGAAGACCCCTCCGCCCCCGCGTGCAGCGACCCCGACCGCCTCGCGGAGTTCCTGTTACAGTGAAATACACCGTCAAAACGACCTCCCGCTTCCGCAAGAGCCTCAAGACCATGCTCAAGCGGGGGAAGGACGGGAACAAACTTGTCACCGTCGTGCGCCTGCTCGCCACGGGCACTCCCCTGCCGCCCTCCTGCCGGGACCACGCGTTGTCGGGCCGTCTGGCCGGGCTCCGCGACTGCCACATCGAGAACGACTGGGTTCTCCTCTACTTCATCCGGGACGACATCCTGGTCCTGACCCTCGCCGACACGGGAACCCATTCGGACCTGTCGCTGTAAACGCGCCTTCGGCGCGGGGGAGAAGTTGAAAGGTTGAAAGGTTGAAAGGTTGAAGAGTTGAAAGGCTGAAAGGTTGAAGGATGGCCTTTCAGCAGATTTGCTCGACCTTTCACCTTTTCAACCCTTCCGAAATCAGTGGATGGAAGTGGAACGGAGGAGGGTTTCGGGGGTGTTGGTGGGAGAGAAGAGGGAGCTTTCCGAGGGGAATTGTTCCGGGGGGTGGATGTCGACCGTCTTGTAGAGTTTGTCGCCCCGGAAAACACGCGCCGTGGCGGAGTCGGGGGCGAACTCGACGTGGCCGCCGGACCGCCAGGGGAAAACCTCGTGGTCGATGTAGTGGAACACCCATCCGGCTTCTTCGCTCCGGACGTAGAGGCGGACGTCGAAGGGTTCGCCGACGTTGGTCTGGAGGAGGGCGTATCCGCGTCCGTCGGGCGCGGTACCCCGGGAAGAAGTCCGGATGAGGTCACCAGACGTGGTAGGGGGTGTCTCCGAAAGCTTTTTCCAGAAGTTCGCGCGGGGTCTTCGAGGGATCGGAAACGCATTCCCACGGGCCCGGTTGGATGACGAGGGTGTCCCCGGTGGCGGTGTCGTAGGGCTTCCAGACGACGCCGTCGATGGCGGGGTCGCCCGTCGTGGCAAAGTTGATCCAGGCCTGCTGGGCCTTGGCGGCCGCGACGGGATCGACGCGGCCCGCGTAGAGGCCGTCGTCGGGATTGTTGAACAAATAGGCCAGTTCGACGGCGTGGACGGCGCTCTTGTACATGTCGTCCCGGGTGGACGGAATCGTCCAGAGGTAGACCCGGATGTCGCCGCCGGCGTCCGCGAACCGGTCGGCATAGTCGAGGATTTCGTAGCGCCACGTCTCCGACACGAAGGCGGACTTGGCCAGGGCGGCTTTCACTTTTGCGTCGCCCGCGTATTCCGCGGGGACGAGGCTTTCTTCGTAGGCGAGCAGTTGGGCGATGGCGGCTTTGCCTTCCTCGTCCAGGTTGGCGCAGGCGTCGTCGTGGATTTCATCCATGCCCTGCACCCAGGAATCGAATTTTTCCTCCGCGGTTTCGCCTTCGGAATCCTCCTTGAAATAGTTCCATTCGTCGGAATTGGAGCCCAGGATGAGCTGCACGCCGCTCCTGGCGGCGTCCGCGAAGGCCTTGTCGAGGTCATCGGGAATGACGTCCCCGTCAGCCACGACGTAGCAGCAGGCGTCCGCGATCTGGTGGGTGCGGTCGAGTTCGATCCATTCGTCGCCCGGGATCGCCAGGAGGTCCTGCATGGTTTTGGCCCCGGCGGCCTCCAGGATGAAATCGGCGTATTCCTGCGCGGCCTTGCGGTCGCGGACGGCCACCACCCCGCTCTGGGCGATTGCCCGCCGGAACAGGCCCCTCGCCTTCGGCGACAGGACCAGGGCCGTCACGGACCAGGCGCCCGCCGATTCGCCGAAAATGGTGACATTGGCCGGGTCCCCGCCGAACGCGACGATGTTCGTCTGAATCCATTCGAGCGCGGCGATGTGGTCCCGCAGCGCGAGGTTGATTTCCGTGTAGCCTTCGCCGCCTTCGATTTGCGAGAAATCCGCGAACGACATGAGGCCGAGGCGGTAGTTGCAGGTGACCAGGATCACGTCGCCGTGCGCCTTGGCGAAGTTGTGTCCGTCGTACATCGGGTCCGCCGTCCCGCCCCAGCCGTAGGCGCCGCCGTGGAAGAAGACCATCACGGGCTTGGGGGCGGCCGAACCGATGATGCCTTCGCGCTCCCAGATGTTCAGCGTCAGGCAATCTTCGTTCCGGGGGGAGTAGGACGCCGGTTCGGACGGCCATTCGAACTGCAAGGCCGTGTAGCCGAAGTCGTGGCACTCGATTTCCGCGTCGCCGGGGTCCGGGGGGAGGGGGGCCTTCCAGCGGAGTTCCCCCACCGGCGGCTTGGCGTAGGGGATGCCCTTGAAGGAAACCACGCCGTCGGCGGTTTTTCCCAGCATGACGCCGTTTTCGCAGGCCACCTTTACCGGTGCCGGGGCTTCCGCCTGTACGGAACTTTCCTTCGCCCCGCCGGAGATGCATGCCGCCAGGGCGAACACGTCCAGCGCGAGCACTGCGGCAACAACAAATCCTTTCATGTTCTTTGTCATGGTCACTCCTCCGGAACCGGACCGGCTCCGATTGTCCTCCATCGCTCCATGGCCGAATCATGCACGTGGTGGGAGGGCGGCGCAAGCGTTTTTGAATCGCCCCCGGTCAGCGGGGCCTCCCCCTCCGGATGGCGGATTCGCCGGAACCGCGGACAGGCGCCCCCCCCTTGAAGCGGCAACGATGCCCATCCCGCCGCGGTGCGAGCGCAATCCGTTGCCGCGGGGGATGCTTGACGTGTGGCAGGCAGGGGCGTAGTTTCCGCGCATCATGAAACTTCTCATCATCAATCCCGGTTCCACCTCCACCAAAGTGAGCCTCTACGAGGACGAAACCCCGCTTTTCGAGGAGAGCCTTTTCCACGACGCGCCGGAACTGCTGAAGTACCCGCACGTGAACGACCAGGTGCCCTTCCGGCGCGGGGTCATCCTGGACATGCTCGCGCGGCACGGCGTCGCGCCGGAGTCGATCGACGTCTTCGTCGGCCGCGGCGGCAGCGCCCACACGCAGCCGGGCGGGGTCACGGCGGTGGACGGGCGGCTCTACGGCGACACGGTCGCGGCGGTCGGCGGCAGCGAGCACCCGGCGAAGCTCGGCGTGATGCTCGCGTGGACCTTCGCGCAGGAGTTCGGCAAGCCCGCCTACACGCTCAACCCGACCAACGTGGACGAGTACGCGGACGTGGCGCGGCTGACCGGCATCAAGGGGGTGTACCGCGTCTCGCACTCGCACGTGCTCAACCAGAAGGCCGTCGCGGCGCGTCACGCGGAGTCGATGGGCAAGCGCTACGAGGAGTGCAATTTCATCGTGGCCCACATCGACGGCGGCATCACGGTCGCCGCCCACGAGCTCGGCCGCATGGTGGACGGCAACATGGGGGCCGACGGGGAGGGCGCCTACACGCCGACGCGCATCGGCAACGTGCCGGTGCTGGCGCTGCTGGACTGGATCGACGCGCACTCGACGCGCGAGGCCCGGCTCATGTGCTCGCGGGCGGGCGGGTTCGTCAGCTTCTTCGGGACGTCGGACTCGGACGAAATCCACCGGCGCGTGGAGGCCGGCGACCCGGCGGCTTCGCTGGCGTGGCGGACGATGATCTACCAGATCTGCAAGCAGGTCGGCGAGATGTCGGCGGTGCTGCGCGGCAAGGTGGACGCCATCCTGCTGACGGGCGGGCTCGTGCGGTTCGCGGACATCGTGGACGGCATCCGGGAGCGCTGCGGGTGGATCGCACCGGTCGCGGTCTATCCCGGAGAACTGGAGCAGGAGGCGCTCGCGCATTCGGTGTTGCGCGCGCTGCGCGGGGAGGAACCGGTGCTGCACTACAGCGGGAAGCCGGTGTGGGCGGGGTTCGGCGACATCGGGCTTTGAAACGACAAGACGACGAAACGACGAGAAGGAGAAAAGGACGTGAGCTTCATCGAGGACATCAAGGCGAAGGCAAAGGCGGAACCGAAGCGCATCGTGCTGCCGGAAGGCGACGAGCCGCGCACCGTGCGTGCGGCGGCGGCCATCCGCGACCAAGGGATCGCCATCCCCATCCTGCTGGGCGCCGCGGACGCCATACGCGCCGCCGCGGAGGCGCAGGGCATCGATCTGTCGGGCGTCGCGACGCTCGACCCGGCGGCGAACCCCAAGGCGGCGGAATACGCCGCGGCGCTGCACGAACTGCGCAAAGCCAAGGGGCTCACCCCCGAGGAGGCCGCGAAGCTGGTCGCCGACCCGATGTACTGCGGCGTCATGATGGTCAAGCTGGGCGACGCCGACGGACTCGTCTCCGGCGCCGTCCACACCACCGGCGACATGCTCCGTCCGGCGTTGCAGATCATCAAGACCGCGCCCGGCACCAAGATCGTATCCTCCAGCTTCCTGATGGAAATGCCGGCGCCCGCGTTCGGCCGCGACCTGCTCGTCTACTCCGACTGCGTCGTCAACCCGTGCCCCACCGCCGAGGAGCTCGCGCACATCGCCGTGTCCGCGGCCAAGACCGCGCGCACGCTGTGCGGCATCGGGGCGCCGAAGGTCGCCCTCCTTTCCTTCTCCACCAAGGGCAGCGCCAAGCACCCGCTCGTGGACAAGGTACAGGAGGCCGCCCGCATCGCGCGCGGGCTGGCGCCGGACCTCGACCTCGACGGCGAGATGCAGTACGACGCCGCGCTGGTGCCCGCCATCGGCGCCAGCAAGGCCCCCGGCAGCGCGGTCGCGGGCCATGCGAATGTGTTCGTGTTCCCGGATTTGCAGGCCGGGAACATCGCGTACAAGATCACCGAACGCCTCGGCGGCGCCCACGCCTACGCCGTCCTCCAGGGCCTCGCGCGGCCGTGCAACGACCTCTCGCGCGGGTGCTCGGCGGACGACATCGTGGCGACCGTCGCGCTCACCGCCGTCCAGGCGCAGGCCACGGCCTGACGCCCGGCGCGCGGAGGACCGCCCGCATGACGGCGCCCGCCCCGGTCATCCGGGACTTCGGCGGCATCCCCGTCGAGTTCCGGCGCAAGCGCGTGCGCTATCTGCGCATGACCGTCCATCCCGACGGGGCCGTCCGCGTATCGGTCCCCTGGCACGTTCCCGACGCCGAAGCCGTCGCCTTCGCCGCCGCCCGCGCGGACTGGATGCGCCGGCGCGTGGACGCCATCCGCCGCGCCCCGCCGCCCGCCGAGACGCATTTCGAGACCGGCGACACGGTGCGGGCCTTCGGCGAAACCCTCCCCTTGCGCGTGGCCGAAACGGAAACCCCGTCCGCGCCGCGCATCGAAGAGGGGGCCCTCGTCCTGCCCGTCCGCCCCGGCGCCACCGAAGCCGAGCGGCGGGTCGTCTTCGCCGTATGGCTCCGCGCGCGCCTCACCGAGACCCTCTCCCGCCTGCTCGCGCACTGGACCGCCGCCATGGGCGAGGCGCCGGTCCGCTGGGACCTCCGCCGCATGAAGAGCCGCTGGGGCAGCTGCGCCGCCCGCAAGCGCTTCATCCGGTTCAACCTCCAGCTCGCGGAGCGGCCCCCCGCGTGCATCGAATACGTCGTCGTCCACGAACTCGCCCACCTGTCCGTCCAGAACCACTCCCCCGCCTTCTGGTCCGTCGTCGCGCGCCACCTCCCGGACTGGCACGCCCGCCGCGCGCTTCTCAACCGCTCCCCTACCCCATCCCCGTGATCCGCGGGGCCGCCCTACGGCGCCGAGGACGAGATGTCCGCGTCGGCGCCCGTTCCGCCGGGTTCGCCGTCGGCACCGTAGGTGAAAATCTCGAACGGCTCGTTCTGGCGGCCGGGGACGAGGTAGAGGTAGGGGCGCTTCCACGGATCGGTCGGCAGGGAGCGGGTGGCGAGGTAGCCGCCGGCGGGGTAGTTCGCGGGGATGGGTTCCTTGGTCGGGCGCTTCACCAGCGCGTCGAGTCCCTGCTGCTGCGTGGGATAGGTCCCGTGGGCCAGCTGGTAGGTCGCGAGGGCGCTGGCGAACTCCCTGATCTGCGCCTTCGCCGTCGCCTGCTGCCCCATCATCAGGTTGGGGGCCACGTTCACCAGCACCACGCCCGCCAGCAGCGAGATGATCGCCAGCACCACCAGGATCTCCACCAGCGTGAAGCCCGCCGGGCGCGCCGCCCGTTGTTTCCGCGAGTCGTTCGTGTCCATTCTCGGCCTTACCTTTCCTGCGGCGCTCCGCCGCTTCCCCCCGGTTCCGTCCCGCCCGCCGCCGGAAAGCCCGCCTTGGCGAGAAAGGCCTGCAGGGAATCGGCCTGGTTGGCGAACCGGCGGGGAAAGAAGAACGGATCGGACGCCAGGACCGCGTCGGAAGGCGGCCACGTGGCGGTGGCCAGGCGGTAACCGGCATCGCGGGCGGCGATCTTGGCATCGACGAAATCGTGCCCGCCCATCCCGAACGGATAGCAGAAATACAGCGGAGGGAATCCGAGGGCGTCCGCGAGGTCGTCGAAGGAGCCGCGGATCTGTCCCAGCTGGTCCGGGCGGGCGTAGAGGTTCACGTGCGTCTGGGTGTGTCCGCCGATTTCCATGCCGGCCTGCAGGCAGCGGCGGATCTGAGGCCAGGTCATCAGGCTGTCGAGGGGCCACTCGGGAAGGGCCCAGGTGCTCTGGCCGGCGGTGAGCTGGGTGACGATGGCGTTCGCCGCCTGGAATCCGTACCGGACGAGCAGCGGGACGGCGTAATCCAGGAAGTCGGTATACCCGTCGTCGAAGGTGAGGAACACGGGATTCTCCGGCAAGCGCCCGTCGAGGATGTCGGCGGTGGTGACGGTATGGACGCCGTGGTCCTTCATCCAGGCGAGATCCCGCTCGAAATTCTCGGTGGAGTACCAGCCGCCGGGGTCGGCACCGGGCTGGAAGGTCGCGAGCGGGCGGACGTGGTGGTACATGAGCGTCGGGACGCGGACGGCTCCCGGCGGCGTGCCCTCGGGATAGCCGTCCCGGAGGGTCGTGGCCCGCACGGGGGCGCTCCAGAGGCCGTCCCCGCCGGAGGCGGGAAGCAGGCGGATGCGGAAGGCGTACTCCGTTTCGGGCTCCAGCCCCCGGACCTGGAGATAGCAGTGGTCGGCTTCGTCCAGAACCGCCAACGGGCGCGCGGGCAAAGCCCCGTCTGCCGGGCCGCCATAGACCTCGTAGCAACCGAAATCTTCCTCCGGGGCCTCGGTCCAGGACAGGAAGAGCGCCCGGTTGAGCACCATGCGGGCTTCCAGGGCGGGCGGTCCGGCGGATTCGGCGGCCGGTTCCTCCCCCACCCGCGCCGCACAGGCGGCGAGGAAGCCGGAAACCGCGCACGCCGCAAGCAAGCGGACGGCCGCGGCCATCCTCCTTGAGGGGGAGGGCGCGGGTTTTCCATGGAGGGTGCGTTGCATGTCCGTTCGCCTTGGCATTACCTCACTCTACGCTTTCCGCCTGGGTTTATCAACCCACCGCCGCGGTCCGGGCAAAGCCGGGGGCTTGCACACAGTGGAGACGGGCCGTCCGCGCGATTGTGTGCTTCCGATGCGGCACAAGGGGCCTGCGCCTGCCGGCGGCGTTCACGGCCGGGGCGGTACGGCCGAACAGAAGCGGCCGTGTTTCCGGACCTCGTAATCGCTTTCCAGGAAATAGCCGGCTTCGATGTCCCGGACGAGGAACGCGGCGTGTTCGTCCAACCCCTTCCGGACGACGGGCCCGACGATGGAGGTGTAGGTATACCGCTCCTTGTACGGCAGGCGTTCCTTGCCGCCGGAGACGTTCGTCTTCCCCTGGAAATAGAGGGCATCCGTCCTGTCGTGGAACAGCGTCATGATTTCGCTGGACTGCCATGCGCCGCGCCCCATGGCATCGCTCGTGATGTAGAGTTTCTCCGCCCCGCTGCCCTCCGCATCCGCCAGGGCTTCGGCGAACCCCTGGCAGAAATAGTTTCCGATCGAGGCGGCATAGGAGCCGAAATAGGCATGGGCCAGCAGGACGGCCAGGACGGCGTAGAGGACGGCCGTCGCACGGCCCGCGAAGCGGATTTCTTCCGCGACGAAGCGCATGCCGAGGACGATGAACATCATGATTCCGTAATACACCAGGTTGATCCGGTTCACGTTCACCTCGTTCGTCGCGAGGCCGACCCACGCGCCGGCCAGGAGGGCGAAGACCACCAGGCCTTTCGCGCCGCTGGTCCGGGCCCGCAGCAGCTCCAGCACGCCCGCCGCCACGAACGGCATCGAGCACAGGAACACCGTGCCGAAGCCTTCGATGTCGTTCCACGGCAGATCCTTCTTCTGGAGGACCGTCGTGTCCAGGAGGCACTGGAAGTTCGCCGCGAGCTGCCGGAACGGATGCTCCGAGAAGAAGAGGATGTCGTTGGACCGCACGCTGTCGGGGAAATACTGCATCGTGACGAACGGAAGGCGGATCGTGTCCCACCGGAAGAGGTTGATGGCCATCGTGAGGAAGAACGGCCAGGAGACCGCGAGGTAGATGGCGGCGCAGGCGAGGGCCGTCCTCGCCTCCAGGCGCTTCCGGGCGATGTAGTACGCGCACACCGCGGCCAGGAAAGGCGGAATGGTGTAGACCGTGATGCCGTAGCAGTACATGCACAGCCCGAAAAACAGCATGGAAACCCACAGCCAGGGACGGCGCCCCGAAAGGCCCCGGTTCAGGAAAAAGAGCCCCCCCATGAAGAAATGGGGGAGGAGGTTGCAGTCCAGGGCCCACCGGCTCTGGAGGAGGTGCCAGGGATCGATGGCGACGAACGCCGCCGCGGCAAGGCCGGCGCGCTTGCCGAACACGTCCCGCATGAACAGCCAGAAGAACACCCCTCCCGCCAGGCTCGCCAGGAGCTGGGGCAGGCGGGCGGTCACGGGCCCCAGGCCGAACAGCTTGACGAAGACCGCGATCAGGTAGGAAAGCAGGGAACTCATCTGGCCGAAGCCCCACGCGGTCAGGTGGGCGGGAAGGAAGGTCCCGAAACGGTCCGTCCCGTGGTCGGCGAGCGCCTTGCCGTCCACGGCCGCCATCGCGCCGTCGTGGTTGAAGCCGCCCGGCACCGCACCGAACTGCCAGACGCGCAGTCCGATGCCGACGAGGGCAACCGCGACGAGAAGGACGGTGGCGAGGCGGTCTCCCCCACCCTTCCCCGCCTCTTCCCGCATGGCGGCCGTCCCGGCGGGAGTGCCCCCACGCCATGCCCGGACCAGCCGGAACGCGTACGCGGCAATGGCCACGCCGACCGCCGTCCACACGGCCGCCAGCGACACGCTATTCAACACCCGGAGTCCGGTTTCCATGCTGCCGTGCCTCCCGGCCGATGACCCGCCTCGCGATGTAGCGCGGCCGGCCCTTGACCTCTTCGTAGATGTTCTTGATGTAGATCCCCATGGTCCCCATGCCCAGCAGGGTGATCGCGCCGATCAGGAGCTGGAGGATGATGACGGTGGTGAACCCGTCCCGGGCGCCCCCGGAGAATTTCATGTAGAGCGTCTGGACCAGCATCGCGGCCATGAACAGCAGGAACAGGAGGCCGAACGCCGCCGTCACGTACAAGGGCCCCGCGGTATAGGAGGTCACGGCATTGACGGCCAGCCGGAACAGCCCCCTCGCGGACCACTTGGAACGCCCTTCTTCGCGGTCGGACACATCGAATTCGTACCGGACGCGCCGGAAGCCGACCCAGGACGACATGCCGCGGAAAAACGTCTGCCGTTCCGGCATCCCCAGCAGGGCGTCCACGACCGCCCGGTCGAGCAGGCGGAAATCCGACGCGTTCCGGAGATCGATCCCGGCCAGCTTCCGGAGAGCGGTGTAGAACGCGCCGGCGCACAGCCGGTAGACGACGCCTTCGTGCTGCCGCTCCCGCTTCACGCCCTCGACGACCTCGTAGCCTTCTTCCCACAGCCTGTACATCGCGGGAATGGCTTCGGGCGGGAACTGCATGTCCGAGTCGAGGCAGACCGCGCAGTCGCCCGTGCAGTGCTCCAGTCCCGCGCAGAGGGCCGCTTCCTTGCCGAAATTCCGCGACAGCGAAATGCCGGTCGCGTTCCCGTGCCGGGCGACCAGGTCCGCGATTTCGTTCCAGGCCCCGTTCGTCGAGCCGTCGTCCACGAGGATGATTTCGTGCTCGATGCCGCTTCGCTCCAGCACGTCCATCACCCGCACGATGTTCGGCCCGAAATGGACTTCGTTGAAAACGGGGATGATGACCGACAGCGTTTTCATGCTCCTTCCCCGTCTCCGGCCACACCGCCCCATGCCGCCCGGACCCCGACGAGGAGGGCGGGTGCGGATGCGCCGTTTCTGGATGATGGATTCGACATGGATGGCTTGTTCCTGGCTGGATGGACGGGGCGGGTTATACAATAACAACGTGCTCGTTGCAATATTATCGCGTAAAAACGACGGTCGGTCCATCCGGGGTCGGTTGCATCATTTTGCATTCCAATACGATACAGTCCGTTTTGCAATGGAAAAGGGATTGTCCGGCCGGGTTCGCACCGACCGCATCCCCGATTCCATCCTGGACGACCGGGCCGGAACGGCGAGGCGGTTCCGGCGCGTGAAGACGACTCATGGAACCTTCCCCCGGAGATACCTCCGCCATCACATGGCTTTCCGGGCGGCTTGAGGAATCGGGGCGCCACAAGATGAAGGAGCGACGGCGCCCTCGCCGCCGGGGGGCGGATGGAATGTCCTCGGATGGACCCGGTTCGGGCGCGCGCACCCCGGACAACGAGGCGGAGCCACATCCGCTGACCGGGATCGCCGGCGGCGGGGGCACCGTCGCGACATTGCCCATGCCGGATGCAACGGCCCCTGTATCCAACATCACCAAACGATCCTGCGCCCGGGCAGATCGTTCATGGGCGAGGAACGGTGGAAATGCGGTCCGTTTTCGGAGGTTTTCCTTGATATCGCGGATGGGTTGCACGGGATGTCGAGCGGGCAAAGGGAGTGGAGGGGCAAACACGGGGGAGAACCATCATGGCGAGCGGTCCTCCCGGCAGAAAGAAAGGGGGGGGCAGGAAAACATGGTGGAGCGAGCGCGCCCTGCGAGCCGCCCGACGGCGACGGGGGAACGGCTCGCTCGGAGAGCTCGCCCCACCGGCGGAAAGACCAAACATGGGCGACACTAGAACGGGTGAACAAAGCCCCGTGACAGGACCCCGGTGGGGCGAGCACTCCGTGCGAGCCGCAGAGGCGCAAGGGACGGCTCGCTCGGAGAGCTCGCCCCACCGTCTGGAAGACCAAACATGGGCGACACTAGAACGGGTGAACAAAGCCCCGTGACAGGGCCCCGGTGGGGCGAGCACTCCGTGCGAGCCGCAGAGGCACAAGGAACGGCTCGCTCGGAGAGCTCGCCCCACCGGCGGAAAGGCCAAACGGGGGCGGAACTGTTTCTTGGGCCGCGCTCAGCGGAGGAAGCCGTGGAGGCGGACTTTGGGGGCGATTCGGGCGGCGAGGCGTTTCTGGGCCTCGCGCAAGGCGGCGATGAGACGGGTGTATCCGCCGTCGGGGCTGTCCGGGTTCATGTGGCCGTTCGGCTTGAATCCCTGGAAGTGGGCGCGGATGTCGTAGAAGGAGGCGTCGGGAACCGCCCCGGGCTGTGCGTGGTAGTAGCGCCAGAGTTCCCTGCCCGCGTCCAGCACCGCGCGCGCTTCGGGCGTCGGGGTCAAGGCGCCGTACGACGGTCGCCCCTCCGCCACCAGCGGAAGGTCCGTCCCGAACAGGTCCGCCTGCGCCGGGAGCGCAGGCGTCCCGCCTGCGGCCTTCCCGCGCAAATAATCGACCATGAACCGCGAGCGGTACGCATCTTTCGCCCCCACTTCCGACTCCGCGAAGGGGATCCAGTGGTTGATGCCTTCCTTGCACGAGATGCGGTTCTGGCCGTGGAAAAGCGTGTACACCAAACAGTCGGACTGGAACTCCCCGTCCGTCATCCAGCTGTTCAGGGGCCACAGGAATTGGTCGCGGTCGTTCAGCCAGTCCGCGGGGATGCAAAGCCGGACGGCAAAATGAATGCATGCGGGAATCAGATTGGCCGGTTTGATTGGCAAAAAGGTGGCATGGCAATCCGATGTTCGATTGAGGATGTTGGTGAATTTGCTGTTTTGGAAATCGGCCCCCTGCATTCGTTCGTAACCCAGGCACAAACCATCCGTGTCCATGAACGTGGCAGTCCACTGCGAGATGACCCGTCCGGGAGGCGCAATGGTTTTTCGCCCCAAGGCTTCGCCCTGTTGCCCGAAGACTTCGGCTTCGCCTTCAAGTCGGGAAGGCACATTCGTTTTCCACACGAAAAACCCGATGGGGAACTCCCCGCTCACGTTGTCGAAGGTCTTGGCCGGAACGAGGAATGCGCTTTGGAGGGCGGCGCCGAAGACTTCCCGGAAACGTTTGAAATTGGACGCTTGGATGTGTTTGAGGGTGGAGAATTGCCCGAGGACGCACCCGGGGATTTCGCGGGCGATGCGGATGAGGAAGAGGGCGAACAGTTCGTTGGCCGCGGAGGAGATGATGGGTTTGTACTTGGCGTGGACGGCGTTGCCGGTCGCGACTCCGGCCGCATTCGAGCCCGTACCCGTCGCCGTTCGGGCATTCGTGGCTTCCTTGTACGGCGGGTTGATGAACACGACGAGCTTCCTGCGCCGTCCGGAGTCCTGGACGATTTCGTGCAACCCGCCGGGGAGTTCGTCGAAGGAGCCGTTGAGGAAGTCGAAGCGGAAGACGTGGGAGTCGAGGAGGTTGGCGCCGTTCTTGATGCGCTCGTGCATGACGTCGACGTCGGCCTGGTCGAGGGTGGACGCCCAGATGCGGTACTTGTCGGAGAGGCCCGCGAGGAGGTTGCCGGTGCCGGCGGCGCAGTCCCAGACGTCGTATTCGTCCTGCCAATCCTCGCCCAGGACGGCGGCGAGGGCCTCCTGCGCCTTTTCGACCCAGATGCGCGGGGTGAAGAAGGACCCCTTGCGTTCGCGCACGTCCTGCGGGACGAGCAGGTCGCGGCGCTCGGCGATCCAGTGCCAGAACTCCCTGCGGGGCGGCCGCCTGTACCGGTTCCAGAAGGCGGCGTGGGCGGCCTGTCCGTCCTTGAATTCGGCGCGCTTGGAGACGAAGAGCCCCATCTCGTCGAGGGAGCGGTCGAGTTCGTAGTGGTTGCCGCGGAGGACGACGTAGAGCTTTTCGACGAGGGTGGAATTGTCCTTGGAGAGGAGGTCGGCGAGGAAGAAGTCGGCGTCGAGGATGCCGCGCCGCTTGGCGGCGGCCCAATCGACGGCGATGGTCGGCATGACGGCCTCGCGCCAGCGGTTCCAGACGAACACGAAATTGTTGCGGGTGACGGGCAGGCCGTCGGTGGCCCCCGGCCCCGTGCGGAGGTTCTTGCGGAGGAAGGCCGCCAGCTCGCGGGCTTCGTCGAAGCGGAAGACCACGCCCTGCGCGGCGAGCAGCGGGCGGATGCGGTCGAGCAGGAGGTTGAACTCGCGGGTGCGGGTGTCGGACGGGGTCACCGTCCAGTCGAAGTCGTTGACGGCGAAGAAATCGACGACGGCGTGGTACGGCAGGAACGCGATCTTTTCGCAGTCGAAGGCGCCGAGGAAGGGCGGCGGGCTGTGCTTCTCGTGCGTCTTTTCCCGGCCGACCGTCAGCACGAGCTGGGCGAAGAGCGGCGCGAGGTCGGCGCGCACCCCGGCCTTGGCCTCCGCCCAGAGGAGCAATTCCGTCTCCCACAGCGTCGGGCCCTCCACCCGCGCCGCGACGCAGAAGTCGATGGCACCGAAGATGCGCGTGCAGTCGTACGCCCCGAACACGTCGGCGGCGACCTTGTTCTTGATTTCCTCTTCGCGGAGCGTGGCGGGATAGCTCACGGACGGCCCTCCCGCGGCCCCCGCCGCCGCGGCGTCATGCCATGCTTGCCCGTTCTCGTTTCTTTCATCGTCGATTCCTTCCGGCCCGGCGCGGCGGAAGAGGCAAGAGTCCGGAAACAAAAGGACGCGTCTTTCTCTCTTGCTCTCATAGCCACCGAGAGGCGCGTAGGAAGGCCCGAAGAAGACGATGAGGAAGCGGAAAAACGCGCCCGTTGGGCGCGTCACCGGCAACTCACGTCCTTCTTGAGAACAGTTTCCTACGCTTTCTCGGTGGACGTCGCGTTGCGCAGATGCGCAAAGGGTTTTTCAGATGGTTGTCAGTGTATCAGTGGCTGGTGGGTCCTTTGGTTGTCGCGGGCGCGCTCCGCGCCCGGCGGGATGGAAGCTATCAGAAGCCCCCCGCCGCCGCAAGCCGGAGAACCGCCGCCGCAGCCGAGGGGAGATGGCCCCCCGCCTGGAACGGGGCCTTTGCGCACCCTCGCGAGATTATGGAAAACATTGGCATTTCCGCTTGTTTTCGGCTGTTCGCCCCGCCATGAAAAATGCGCCTCCGCCCCGGCAAAATGGAGGGACAACGCGTTGACCAAAATCGAGCCTGGTCGATTTGGGTCCAGGCTGTTCATGAACCCGTGTTGCCCTTGGTTGCCCTTCCAGACTGTTGGTGGGGCGAGCTCTCCGAGCGAGCCGTTCCAAGCCATTGCGGACGCGCAGAAGCGCGTCCCTCCCCTGGAGAGCGCACCGGGAGGGTCGCGCTTCCGCGCGACCATAATGTGTTGACCAAAATCGAGCTTGGTCGATTTTGGTCCAGGCTGTTCATGAACCCGTGTTGCCCTTGGTTGCCCTTCCCGTCTGCTGGTGGGGCGAGCTCTCCGAGCGAGCCGGTCCCATCCATTGTGGACGCGCAGAAGCGCGTCCCTCCCCCCGGAGAGCGCAACGGGAGGGTCGCGCTTCCGCGCGACCATGTGGGAGGGAAACTTCCGGGAAGCTCCAGGACACCGCCCCCCACCCCGCCCCGCGCGTCAGGCGGTCGGGTTGGGGGTGAAGCCGTAGGGGGCGAGGGCTTCGACGGTTTCGGAGAGGGGGAGGCCGACGACGTTGGTGTAGGAGCCGCGGACGGAGCGGATCATGTACGCCGCCAAGCCCTGGATGGCGTAGGCGCCCGCCTTGTCCATCGGTTCGCCGGTGCGGATGTAGGCGTCGATTTCGGCGTCGGCGAGGGGCTTGAATTCGACGTCGGTGACGACGGTCTGGGAGTGGTATTCCCCGGCGGTGCGGATGCACAGGCCCGTCATGACCTGGTGGGTGCGGCCGGAGAGTTCGCGGAGCATGCGCCGGGCGTCGGCGGCGTCCTTGGGTTTTTCGAGGATGCGGCCGTCCTGCACGACGACGGTGTCGGCCGCTACGGCCACCGCGGGGCCCGAAACGCCCGCGGCGGGCGCGGCGGCGAGGGCGTCCGCGGATTTTTCTTCGGCGTTGCGCCGGACGTACTGTTCGGGGGTCTCGCCGGGATGGACGCGCTCTTCGGTGCCGGGCTTGACGACGGTGAAGTTCCAGCCCATGCGGGTGAAGAATTCGCGGCGGCGCGGGCTGCCGCTGGCGAGGATGAGGGAGAGTTTGGGGGAATTGTTCATGGTTGTGCCTTCTGGTTGGCGGGGTTGCGGGTGATCCAGCCGTCGGCGCCGGGGCCTTCGATGGACCGGAGGAGGACCTTGATGGAGGCGACGGGGACGCTGGCGGTGACGCGGCAGAGGGTGCAGCGGGCGTCGTCGGACACCCACACGAACATGCGCCCCTTGCGGACGAAAAGGCCGTTGAATTTGCCCTTGGGCTCCATCTTGAGGGTGGCGACCTTGCCGTAGGGCTTGCCGATGTCGAGGGTTTCCTTCTGGCCGGCTTCGAGGATGAGTTCGTAGAGTTTTTCGTCGGTCATGACGCGGTAGGTGCGGGTCTCGCCGGCCTTCACGGGGTCCTTGCGGATCCAGTACATGAGGCCCATGAGGTCGCGCGTGTCGGGATCGATGGGGAACTCTTCGGGGTTGAGGCGCAGCAGCGATTCCCAGCGCCCGGTGCGGCGGGCGTGGTCGAAGGTGGTGATGTCCCACGTCTTGTGGCGGCCCTCGCTGCTCTGTTTCTCGAAGCAGATCGGCAGGAAGGTGGCCGGGTCGAGGATGGTCTGCATGTACTCGGCGACGGGGTAGAGCATCTCGACGATGCCGTTGGATTCGGCGGTCATGGTGAGGGCGAGGAAGCGCCGGTCGCCGATGCGCAACCACTGGGCGGTGGCGGTGGCTTCGCCGACGGTGAAGACGCCCCAGTGGATGTCGTACTTCGCGACTTCGCCGACGGGGAACCAGTACTCCGGCACGGGGGCGTCCCACGGGATGCCGCACTCCGTGAGGTCGCCGAGCCGCGCGAGGACCTGCGTGTTGACGGTCGGCGGCGCGCCCGGCTCGGGGACGAACACGCGGAACGCGGCCTTGCGCGCCTCGTAGGCGGCCTTCTCGGCCTTGTGCGCGGCGGCCTCCTCCGGCGTTTCCGCGAAGGCGCGCAAGGTCGTTCCAGAGGCTAGGACAAGGAGTCCGAGAAGGGCCAAGGCAACCCGAAGGAAACGGTTTTTTTTCACATCCATCGTTCCACTCCGTTGGAAAAGTCCATCCATACATTCACCATCCATCATGACACCTTCCTGCGGTACAGTGCCCGGATTGATTCCAAATCGTGCGAGATGTCGACTGGTTCCGTACACTCGAACATGGACAGGAACCGGTTGATTCCTTCGTTGGCCCGCAGGATGGAAGGCTTCCTGTAATCCTGAAAATCGAATTCGATGTTGATGACGTCCGGCAGAAGGGGAAGATTTCTGTCCCGCATGCGGATGACGGTATATCCGGCTTCCCGGAATGCCTTGTCCCTGGCCACGTCGGCCTCCACCTTCCCGGCATGCGTCGAGAAAGCGTCATATTCGACATCGTAGTTTTGTTGTTTGTGGCAAAACACGATATCGGCCGTATAGCACCCAATCCGGACGGAATTGTTCGTGGCAAAAGGGTCGATGAACTTTTTGACATAGAAGAAAATCGTTTGTTCTGGCACGGAAGTTTTCATGCCCCCCTTCCCTGCAAGGCAAAAGCGGCTTGCCCAGCCCGGATGCCGGCCACGCACATGGCATGAGGGTCGCCTTTGTCCGCTTTCATTTCGCATTCCCGCTCACTGCATCGATCACCTGCGAGACCTCGGCAATGCCCATCGACGGCGCGGCGAAGAAACCGCTTTCCTCGAGCTTCGTTTCGAGGTCCTGCGCCAAATCCCGCGGCACGACCAAATCGCACCGCTCGCGTGCGTGGGATGCCGTGGCCCCGCGCGCAATCCATTCCCCGCCCTCCTCCTCCCCGCCCGCGCCCTCCGCGTCGGGCTCCGCGCCGGTCATCTGGCGCAGCATCAGCGACTTCGTGGCGCCGCCGGCCCCCGCGTTGAGCGCCACGGCGATCGGCTTCTCGCCGGCCCCCTCCTCGCAGATGAGGCTCAGCCGCGCCAGCCGCCGCGCGTGCCCACCCTGCGCCGGCCGCCCCCCCGCGTACGGCAGCCGCCGCCAGTCCGTGGACCCGCGCAGCATGTCGAGGGTGCTGATGACCTGCTCCATGCTGGCGACGTGCCGCCGCGGGTCCCGGTACATCTGCGTGTTCGTCACCAGCGCATGCACGCGGGAGCGGCACAGGTACCCCCGCCCCGGCTCCCGCAGACGCGCCTTGCGGACCATCACGTCCATCACGAAGTCGCTGTCCGCCGGCGGCACGATGGCCATCAAGATCTCCTTGTCGCGCGGGATCGTGATCCGCAGCAGCCCGAGCCGGTCGCGCAGCCCCATCCCCTCGCCATAGCTGACGGTCGGCACGCAAAGCCCCATGTCCAGCAGCGAAAACGCCAGTTCCGACGCCCTCCCGCGCTGCACCACGCACCAGATCAGGTCGTGCGGCGACGTCTTCAGCGGCACCCGCGACGCCCACGCAGGCAGCTCCAGCGAGAGCTTCTCCTTCGGCGGCTTCCCCGGAAGGAACAGCGTCACCGGCTGCGCGAAGAGGCTCCCCCGTCCCGGCAGGAACAGATCCGCCGCCGCCGCCACCCGGACCATCGCCTCCGTCTCCCGCCCGCGCGGCAGGTGGAACCGGATGATGTCCGACGGCGCCTCCGACAGCACCGTACGCTGCCCGAACAGCCCCCGCCGCATCCGCACCGAATCCTGCTTCGCGTGCTCCGCGAAATAACCGCCGACGCCCATCCGGCGCAGCTCCTCCTCCACCGCCGACGTCAGGCGCCGGTCCACGATGCACACCACCTTCGACGCTTCGAACCGGATCATGGCGCCACCTCCCCGGCCGCCGCCGCCCCGTCGTCATCCCCCTCCTCGCCCCCCTCCGCCCCCGGACGGTACCCCACCGGCCCACCCTCCCCCGCCGACAGCGCCTGCCGCCGCGCCGCCACCCACAGCCCGCTCAGCAGCACCGCCACGATCGGGCACAGCGACGCCATCGTCACCACCCCGAACGCCTCCGACGCCCCCGCCGCCTTGCCGATGCCCAGCCCCGCCGCGATGACCAGCGGCACCGTGATCGGCCCCGTCGTCACCCCCGCGCTGTCCCACGCGATCGCCGTGATGTCCTCCGGCGAGAACGCCGTCAGCACCAGTGCCAGCGCGTACCCCCCGCACAGCATCGGCGTCAGCGGCCAGCCGAACAGGATCCGCCCGAACCCGGCCATCATCCCGACCCCCACGCCCACCGCCACCGTCGTCACAAGGAACGACTTCTTGTACGTGCCGGTCGTCAACTCCTCCAGCGTCACCCCCA
The DNA here is from genome assembly GCA_017527155.1 of Kiritimatiellia bacterium. Classification (GTDB taxonomy): domain Bacteria; phylum Verrucomicrobiota; class Kiritimatiellia; order CAIQIC01; family Lenti-01; genus CACXEY01. The sequence continues at coordinate 2,379 of JAFXQI010000107.1, read as the reverse complement.
GCGCCGCCAGCGACGGCTCCGCCAGCGTCGCGCCGACCCCCATCGCGAACGCGAAGAACAACACCAGCGCATACCCCCAGAACGTCCTCCCCCCCGCGATCGCCGGCTCCGTCGGCACCCACTCGTACCGCTGCTTCCCCGCGTCATAGCGCGCCTCGTCGAAGCGGATCCACGCCGCCCCCTCCCCCGCCTTGCCGGCCACCGGCAGATACCGCACCACCGTCCCGTCCGGCTCCACCGCATCCACCGCCCGCTCCGGCAGCACCCCCTCGTAAAACACCGCCTTGTCCGGCCGCTCCGCCGCCTGCCACGCATGCGGCAGCGCCCGCCCCGTCTGGTTGCCGAGGCTCGACAGCCCCGCCTCCATCCCCTCGTTGAACACGCACAGCCCCGCCAGACTGAACACCACCCCCAGCACCACCTCGTCCGGATGCGGAATCTTCTCCCTCACGAACACCACCAGCGCCACCAGCAGCACCCCCACCAGCGGCAGAATCGCCTTCGCCGCCACCGCCAGGTTCTCCCCCAACGACGCTTCCCCGTCCCCATCCCCATCCGTCCCCACAGTCCCCTCCGTCCCCACAGTCCCCGTCCCCACAGCCCCCGCCTCCCCCGCCAACCGCGCCAACGCCGCCTCGTCCCCCCCCACCGTACGCAGCGCCGCCGCCCGGTTCTCCGGCGCGAAGAACGCCTCCGCGCTCCCCGGCGCCGGGAACCCGTGCGCCAGCGAAAGCCCCAGCACCAGCACCGCCAGCACCGGCAGCGCCGACGCCAGCGTCACCACGCCGAGCCCGCCGCCCGCCTCCTCCCCGCGGCCCGCGATGCGCGATACCCCGAGCCCCAGCGCGATCACCAGCGGCACCGTCACCGGCCCCGTCGTCACCCCGCCCGAATCCCACGCCAGCCCGAGGATCGGCGCCGTGCGCGGATCCAGCGCCGCCCACACCGTAACCGCCAGCAGAGCCGGGATCAGCGGGAACAGGATCGGCTTCAGCCGCCACGCCCGGAGGAACCGGAACATCCCCACCACCACCGCCAGCCCCACGCCCAGCGCCACCGCCCCGACCAGCCACCCGGACCCCTCGTTGAGCAGATAATACAGCAGCGGCGCATCCCAGGGCGCCACCGCGCTCCCCTGCTGCTTCAGGAACCCGATCGCCGGCTCCGCGAACGTCGCCGTCACCCCGAGCACGGCCGCGAACGCGACCAGCACCAACAACCCCGCCCGTGCCGGGAGCCGCAGCCCGCACCGTTCCCCGAGCGGCATGATGGCCAGAAACAACCCTTCCATGAAAAGCGCCAACCCCACCACCACCGCCAAAATCCCCCCGCACACCCCCGGCAGATCCCGGATCGGCACATGCAGCACCGCCACCTGGAACAGCGCCAACCACACCGTGATGAACGCCACCGCCTTCACCTGCGCCGCAATCCGGTCCCACGCATACCCCCCCACCAGCTCCGCCTTCCTCCTGAACGACATCGCCGGCGGCCTGACCGCCGCCTTTCCGTCCATCTGTTCCTCAACCTTGGGCATTTTCCAAAACCTCTCCGTCCACTATCCCCCCCACCCTCCCCCCTTGTCAATCCGCGACTTCCGAGTTCCTTCGCTACCGCTCCGGGACGGGAAATTGACAGAGGAGGTCCCGGTCCCGTATGGATACTCCGATGCTTCCGCTTGCCGGTACGGGGCCATGGGCGGCCCGCTCGCGGCAAGCCCATCGGAACCATCGGAGTGTCCGGCCGCTCTCCAAGGAACGCGTCCGGGAGATTTGTCAGATTGGGGGAGGAAGGGGGGTATTCCTGTATGGAAGCCGGGTGTCCGGGTTCCGTGAGTAGCCAAACAAGCATACAGGAGAAATCCAATGACCAAGAAAATCATCCTCGCGGTGGCGCTGGCCGCCGCCGTCGCGGCCGTCGCCGCGCCCTCGTTCGCCGAAATCTTCCACAACCACCGGATGGAGCCGATGCAGGGGCAATTCACGTGCCATGCGTGCCAGGGGACGGGGCGGAGCTACGGCCCCGGAGGGGTGGGAACGGGATCGACCAAGTGCTACCTGTGCAAAGGCTCCGGATTCTACGGCGGCTATTGATGCCAACCGGGCGCCGGCGGGTCTTTGCGCCCGCCGGCGCCGTGGGCGGGAGACGGGCGATGGAGGGTGCTGCGGGAGAGGAGTGGGAGGCGTGTATTCATGGAGGATGGATGGGGATGGAACTATGAGGAAATCGATGGGTTTTCTTATTGTTCTGGACATAGATAATAGGATATGCCAGTATCCTGGTCCATGAAACCAAGACACCATCCCAAAACTCTCATCAACCTGAAGTCGCTTCCCCGCCCGAAACGCGAGATTGTCCGGCAACAACTCTTTTCTCTCT
>JAFXQI010000106.1 GCA_017527155.1 Kiritimatiellia bacterium | reverse complement strand
TGGTGGGCGATACAGAACTCGAATCTGTGACCTCTTGCATGTCAAGCAAGCGCTCTAACCAACTGAGCTAATCGCCCGGATTTCTTGTGAGTATGCCAGATTGCGGAGGATGTGCAACCTTTTTTTCGGGGATTTTTCCGAGGTGTTTCCGAGGATGGGGGCGTGCGGGACGGGAGGGGGTGTCCCGGATGGCGATCCGGCAGGGATTCTTGCCTGCGATGCGGACCTTCGGCGCAAAACATGGAGGGAAGAAGGGAAGCAGACGGGGTGGGTTTCGGGCGTGGCGTCCGTTTGGAGGAGGGGCTGCGCCCCGGCAACACCCATCCCATTCTTTCCCGGTGGCCAAGACCGTTATTCCTTGGTCCAGATGCGGGTGTTGAGGTCGAGGGCGGAGACGAGGGAAACGTAGGGGGAGATGGAGCGGAGGAGGGCGGCGGCCAGGGCTTCGGCGGTGGAGGCGGAGGTTTTGCGGAGGTAGGCGGGGGCGTCGGGAAGGGCCAGGGCGATGCAGCCGTCGTGGAAGGCGGCGCGGAGGCCGCGGTGTTTGCGGCCGAGCGCGGTCAGGCGGTCCATGAGGGCCGGGGAGAGGACGTAGCGGGCTTCCTGCTGGGAGTCGGAATAGACGGCGAACATGCGCTCGAATTCGGGGCTTTCCAGCTCCACCAGCTTGCCGCGGTTGCCGGCGTTCTGCATCCAGCGGCCCAGACGCTTGCCGAAGAGGCGTTCGGCGGTGTCGGGGACGACGCGGGTGCGGGAATGGAAGTGTTTGTTGAAGTCCGCGACGAACCAGACGCCGGAAAAGACGGTCGTGCGGTTCTCGGTTTCGTTGCCGTCGGAGTCGGTCTCGATTTCGACGTTCTCGGAAAGGACGCGGGCGAAGTGGAAGGAGGTGGAACCTTCCTTGCCGCCGACGAGGTCGCCGGAGTCGTATTCGTCGCCGGAGGGATAGAGGCCGCTGGCGAGGATGATGGATTCGGGGATGCCGGCGCCGGGAAGGTATTGGCCTTCGTCCAGGGCGAGTTCGACGGTGCGGCGGACGAAGCGGCCGAAGCAGGCGGCGGCGCGGTCGCTTTGGGTGGAGAGGCGGAACAGGCGGGTGACGGCGAATATGGCGAGCCCGATGCCGGCCACGGCGGGGACGATGGCGGCGATGGCGCCGCTTTTGTCGAACAGGGCGGAGCAGGAGCCGAACAGGAGCAGGACGGCGAAGAGGGATGCGGCGGCGGCGGTGCAGCCGAGGGGCGCGCGGGCTTCTTCGGCGGCGCGCATTTCGGCGAAAAGCGCTTCGAGGGACGGATCGGCCGAAAGGACTTCCCGGGCGGTGCGCATGGGGGGTCAGGGGCGGGGAAAATCCGCGTCGGGAGGGCGGCGCTCGGCGGCGTCCGCGGAAAGCCAGGTGCGGGGGGCGAAGCCGAAGGCGCCCGCGACGAGGGAGGCGGGGAAGGATTGGACGGTGTCGTTGTAGGAGGTGACGGCGGCGTTGAAGAAGCGGCGGGCGGCGGCGAGCTGTTCTTCGATTTCGGCCAGGGAGCGCTGGAGGTGGAGGACGCCCGCGGAGGCCTTGAGGTCGGGGTAGGCTTCGACGGCGGCCAAGACGGTTTCCATGGCGCGGGCGGCTTCGTCGGAGAGGGGGGCGCAGCGGGCGGGGGGCGCGGCGAGGGCTTCGGCGCGGATGGCGGTGAGGCGCTCGAGGAGGGCGCGTTCGTGGGTCATATAGCCCTTGACGGCGGCGACGAGGTTGGGGATGAGGTCGAAGCGTTTCTTGAGTTGGACGTCGACGCCGCTTTCGGCGTTGTTGACGGCGTTGCGCTTGGTGACGAGGGTGTTGTAGACGAGGAGGAGCCAGAGGAGGACGAGGACCGCGATGGCGGCCAGCCAGGCGAGAGGAGGGCTCATGGGCGGGCTCCCGGGGGCGAGGGGATGGCGGGGGAAGTGGCTGGGTGATGGATGGGGTGCATGGAGGGAAACGTGCGCAGAGCGTGGTGGAAGCGGTTGCGGGGATGGCGGTTACGCGGTCCAGTCTTCGACATGGAGGGAGGAAACGCGGCCGAAGTGGGCGAGGTTGTGGGTGACCAGGCGGCAACCTTCGGCCAGGGCGGAGGCGGCAATGAGCATGTCCATGTTGCCGATGGGCCGGCCGGTGGACTCCAAATGGACGCGGATCGCGGCGTAGCGGTCCGCCGCGGCTTCGGTCCAAGGCAGGATGTCGACGAGATCAAGGAAGCACGTAACCGCTTCCGTGATGCGCGGCGAGCCCTTTTTCAGGGCTCCGAAGCGGAGTTCGGCGGCGGTGATGGCCGATACGCAGAGCGCGTCCGAATGCCGCTGGAGGGCCGCCCGGAGTTTTGCGTCGCCGCCGCGGATGGCGAAACTGCATGTGTCCGTGTCGAGCATGAAGCGGGGCGGGGTCACGCGAAGGGGAGCCTTTCCTGCGGGCGTTGGGCGGCGGTGCGGTCCAGGGTGAAGTCGGGACAGGCGTGGTCGCGGAAGAAGTCCGCCCAGGTGTTGCCCTTCGCCGGGGTCAGCAGCAGGGAGTCGCCCCGACGGCGGACGACCACTTCAGGGCAATGGAACCGGAATGCCTTTGGAATCCGGACGGCTTGGGACCGCCCCGTCATGAAAACTTTCGTCGTGCTCATCGGTGTTCCTTCCGCAACGGAATTGATGCATGGCAAAAGATGCATATCATCCGGGAAAAGTCAATGCCGATTCCAGGGGGTGGCGCGGCGGGCCGACGGCCCGCCGGCAGGAGGGGGGGCTCAGCCCTTGAAGACAAAGAATTTGCGGAGGGCGTAGTTGATGGCGAGGGAGCAGACCATGTTGGCGCCGAAGGCGTAGGTGGTCTGGATGCCGAATCGGTCGATGAGGACGCCCATCAGGAAGGTGCCGAGGCCGACGCTGATCGCGGAGACGGCGAAGAAGAGGAGGAATTCGACCACCATGGAGTGGCGGCCGGGCTTGAAGACGAAGAGGCGGTTGATGATGTAGCAGACGGTGTTGGAGACGAGGAAGGCGATGATGTTGCAGTAGACCGCGTTGCGGGCGCGGAGGGTTTCCTCCACCACCGGCGCTGCGAGGCCGAAGAGGCGGACGAGGATGTCGTCGGAGGCGACGCACGGGAAGACGAAGAATCCCGCCAGGAAGAAGGTCAGGATGTGGACGGCGGTGGCGATGCCGCCGGCCACGGCGTACTTGAGGAACTGGACGACGGGATTGGCGTCGCGGGAGAGGATTTTGGCGACGAGGGAGGCGGGGCGGGATTCTTCGGTCATGGTCACTTGGCCCAGTCGAGGATTTCCTGCGGGAGGGGCGTGACGTCCTTGAGGGTGCAGTCGACGTCGGTGCCGTCCTCGGAGGGCATGGGGAAGACGTCGCCGGGTTTCTTGCCGGCTACGTTCTTGGCGATGCGGGTATTGGAGGAGATGATGTGCATCTCGGGGACCTGGTCCCACTCGCCGAGGATGTGGTAGGTTTCTTCGTGGCCGTCGGGCCAGGCGACGTGGATGGTGGAGCCGACGCCGGCGACGCCCTGCGGGGCTTCGGAGAAGTCGGTGGGGCGGACCTTCGCGATCTGGCTTTCGAGGTCGGCGCGGCGGGCGAGCAGGACGGCCTGCATGTCCTTGGCGGCCTTGTACTCGAAGTTCTCGGAGAGGTCGCCGTAGCTGCGGGCGACGGCGATTTCGCGCGAGTTCTCGGGGATGTCCACGTTGATGAGCTTTTCGAGGCGTTCGACGCGGTCGCGGTAGGAGCGGTGGGAGGTGACGGAGCCGTAGCTGGCGGCCGGGGCCTCGGAGGTGGAGGATTCGCCCGTGACGATGGATTCGAGGTGCGGGAACTGCTTGATGATCTTGGCCTGCATGGTCTGGCGGTCGAGGCCGGTCCAGGCGGTGGAGAGGCAGAGCTGCCGGAAGAAGTCCTGCTGGCGGCCGCGGGTCATGCCTTCGAAGACGGCCTGGAGGACTTCGGGGGTTTCGAGGCGCTCGCGGAGGAGTTTCTTGGTCTTGAGGCGGTCGCCGGAGTAGTCTTTTTCGAGTTCGGCGACGGCGAGGGGCGCCAGGGCGGTGGGTTGCGGGAGGTCCCAGGCGGTGGCCTGGTCGCGGTGGCGGAAGATCCAGAGGAGCATCTCTTCGGTGGCCAGGTGGCGCGCGCAGTCGTCGATGAAGAGCTTGCGGATTTCTTCGCCGGAGCCCTTCTCGATCATCAGGTCGATGGCGTCGCAGAGGGCGTTGTAGTGGAGGTCGTGGAGGTGGTTGAGGACGAGCGAGCGGACGGCGTCGGGATCGATGCCCTGCAGGAAGGCGAGCGCGGGCGCGATGTCGCGCACGGGCAGGTCGTGGAGCAGCGGGATGAAGGTCTTGCCGGAGAGGAAGGAACGGGCGGCGGCCGGCCAGTCGCAGTCGGCGGGGTCGAGCTTGAACTGGGCGGCGAGGAGGGTGCCGGCCATCTTGGTGCCGGGCTGGCGGCTGGTGGCGCCCAGGATCACGAACGCGAGGCGGTTGGCCAGCACGCGCTTGCGGGCGGGCGGGATGGCGGAGACGTCGGCGACGGAGGACTTGAGTTCGGTGACGAGGCGCAGGATGGTCTTGATGTCGCGCTCGGCGCCGAGCTTGTCGTACCAGGCTTCGTCGTAGCCGGAGGCGGAGTCCTTCATGCGGATCGGGTCGGTGCGCTTGGAGGGAAGGTCCACGAGCGGGTCCTTCTTGAGTTCCTTGCGCGCGGCGTCCCAGAAGGTTTTCCAGTCGCCTTCGAGCACGACGCCGCCCTGCACCAGTTTTTCCTGGAGGGCCGCGGCGGAGAGGGGACCGAAGCTGGAGAGGGCTTCCTTGACGACGCCGGCGGGATTGGTGCGGACCTGCTGCATGACGCTTTCGCGGTCGGCGTGGAGCTTGGCGAGGATGTGGTCGGGGCCGAGGAGTTCGAGCGACTCGGCGGCGGCCTTCATGGGGAGCATGTGGTTGGGGCGGCCGGCGAACTGGATTTCGATGCGCTTGTAGAGGGCGTCGGACTTCTTGACGATGCCGAATCCCCAGGTGCGGTGGAGGCAGAGGGCGCCGGAGTGGAGGCCGTGGAGGAGGCGGAGGCGGCGTACGCATTCGCGGGCGGCGAGGTGCTGGCCGAAGCCGGCCTCGGAAAGGAGCGCGAGCATGTGGGGGTTGGAGCCGGCGACGACGTCGGCCGCCATGAGCCAGGCCTTGGGGGACATGGTGTTGGCGGGGGTGTGGTCGGCGCGCCACTTGAGCAGGTCGATGCCGGCGGGGATGTCGCCGAGCTTGGCGAGGGATTCCTGGGCGAGGGGGGCCCAGTCGGTGAAGACCTTGGGGGAGCCGGCGGCGAGGCCCTCTTCCAGCGCCGCGATCCATTCGGCGGCGTCGGCGCCGTTCTCGGCCATGGCGGCCATGCGTTGTTCGAGTTGTTCCAGGGTTTCCGTATCGCTCATGTGACCTGCTCCTTCCAAAACGGTTTCCGTCATGAAAGCAGGGATGGGGGCGGATTGCAAGAAAAAGCGTGCGGAAAATCGCACGCCGGGACATGCCGGGGAGCAGGACGGAATCGTGACGGACGAACTCCGATCTCCAAGGAAGCGTCCGGACCGGCCTCGCCCCCGACGCGGCGCCCTTCCCCACTTTTGGTTCGCCAAGCGGCGGAACCTGTGGCATCCTCCCCTTCCATGCAGAACGCCAAGACCAAATCGGCCACCCCCACCGCCGGGGTCCCCTCCCCCGCCGTCCCGCGCCACGTCGCGATCATCATGGACGGCAACGGCCGCTGGGCGAAGAAGCGCGGCCAGCCCCGCCTCGCCGGGCACCGCGCCGGCGCCGACGCCCTGCGCCGCGCCCTCCGCGCCTGCCGGAACCACGGGGTCGAGTACCTCACCGTATACGCCTTTTCCACCGAGAACTGGGTCCGCCCCAAGCTCGAAGTCACGGGCCTCATGCGCCTGCTGAAGACCTTCCTCAAGAAGGACGAGCACGAGCTCCACGAGAACGGCGTCCGCCTGCGCGTAACGGGCCGCATCGGCGACCTCCCCCCCGCGGTCCGCGCCGAGCTCGAGCGCGTGATGGAGGCGACGAAGGACCACACCCGCGGCCAGCTCATCCTGGCCCTCAGCTACGGCGGCCGCGCGGAAATCGCCGACGCCGCCCGCTCGCTCGCCGCCGACGCCGCGGCGGGCCGCCTCGATCCGGCGGCCATCGACGAAGCCGCGGTCGCCTCCCGCCTCTACCTCCCCGACGTCCCGGACCCCGACCTCCTCATCCGCACGAGCGGTGAATGCCGCCTGAGCAACTTCCTGCTCTGGGAGGCGTCCTACAGCGAGTTCGTATTCACGGAGGTCCTCTGGCCGGACTTCGGCGAGGACGATTTCGCGGCCGCCCTGGCCGAGTACGCCCGGCGCCAGCGCCGTTTCGGAGCCCCGTCATGAAACAACTGCCCGACATCAAGTTCCGCCTCATCAGCGGCTTCAGCATCGCAGGCCTCCTCTTCGCCGCGGTGTTCCTCCTCCCGGATGCCGGGATACCGGTGGTCCTGGCGCTGCTGGGCGTCGTCCTGTCGCTCGAATTCTACAAGCTCGAATCGGCGGCGGGCATCCCGAACTTCAACGTGCTGGGCACGCTGGCGACGGTGGCGCTGGTGGCCGTCGCGTGGTGGACGGGCGTGCGCGACCCCGCGACGGCGGGCACCTGGGACGCGGTCGTCCTCTTCCTGACGACCATCGCCGTCCTGCTCCGCCAGTTCCCGCAGAAGAACAACCCGCATCCCATCCAGACCATCGCGGGCACGCTGCTCGGCGTCCTCTACATCGGCCTGCTCTGGAGCTGCCTGGCGAAACTGCTGGTCTTCGGCCGCCCGTCCGCCGCGGAGGCCTCCATCTGGACCGTCTCCGGCCTCCACCTCCCCGGACGCTGGCTCCTCCTCTACTCCCTCTTCGTGGCCAAATTCACCGACATCGGCGCCTACCTCGTCGGCTGCGCCTTCGGCCGCCACAAACTCATCCCGCGCATCTCCCCGGGCAAATCGTGGGAAGGCGTGGTCGGCGGCATCGCCATCGGCACTCTCGTCGGCTGCATCGTCGTCCACTTCGTCCCGGCGGCCAACTACGCCCCCTACGGCCTGACCGTCCCGCGCGCCATCCCGCTGGGCATCTGCCTGGCGGTCTGCACCGTGGTCGGCGACCTCACCGAATCCCTCTTCAAACGCGCGAGCGGCCTCAAGGACAGCGCCTCCGCCATCCCCGGCATGGGCGGCCTCCTCGACGTCGTGGACAGCATCCTCTTCGCCGCCCCCGCCTTCTACCTCTACCTCCGCCTCGCCGCCGCCCTCGGCTGGGCCCCAGCCGCCTGAACCCCGGAAACCCTGGATTTCTAGATATCTAGACACCTAGAAACCTAGGTTCCACCACCACCCACCCAATCCCTCCCCGCCCATGCTCTCCACCCTCCTCTGCATCCTCGCCATCATCCTCCTCTTCGCCCTGACGATCCTCGTCCACGAAGGCGGACACTTCCTCGCCGCGCGCCTCCTCGGCCTCGTCGCCGACACCTTCTCCATCGGAATGGGCCCCGCCCTCTGGCGCCGCAAGATCGGCGCCACCACCTACAAAATCGGCCTCCTGCCCATCGGCGGCTACGTCGCCCTCCCCCAGATGGACCCCAACTCCTTCCTCGAAGCCGACCCCACCGACCCCAACTCCCCCCCGCCCCGCGACCTCCCGCGCATCGCCCCCTGGAAAAAGATCCTCGTCGCCGTCGCCGGCGCCGCCGGCAACATCCTCTTCGCCTTCCTCCTCGCCACCATCGTCTGGCACGTCGGCAAACCCGCATCCCTCCAGGAACAGAACGCCACCATCGGCTACGTCGCCCCCGACACCCCCGCCTGGGAAGCCGGCCTCCGCGAAGGCGACACCATCCTCGCCGCCAACGCCCGCCCCGTCGACACCTGGACCGCCCTCACCGAAGCCGTCGCCCTTTCCGCCACCGACACCATCGACCTGACCCTCCGCACCGCCGACGGCGCCACCCGCACCGTCCCCCTCCCCACGGAAGACACCGGAATGGGCTTCCGCGTCCTCTCCGGCATCGACGGCATGACGCCCTGCCTCGTCGCCTCCACCTTCCCCAACTCCGGGGCCGCCGCCGCCGGACTCCGCCCCGGCGACCGCCTCACCGCCCTCGACGGCGCCCCCCTCTACTCCCGCGCCCACCTCGTGCGCCTGCTTGCCGCCAACGGCACCGCGCCCGTAACCGTCACCTACCGCCGCGGCGCCGCCACCGCCACCGTCGCCATCACCCCCGCCTGGGACGAGGAAGAATCCCGCCCCCTCCTCGGCGTCGTCTTCAACACTCTCGACGACCTCGACGAAACCGCCCGCACCCATCCCACCCCCTGGGCGCAGGTCAAAGGCCACGCCGCGTCCCTCTTCCACTTCTTCCGCGCCCTCTTCACCCCGTCCACCTCCAAGGCCGCCGCGGGCGCCGTGGGCGGCCCCGTCATGATCTTCAGCATGTACTGGCTCATGATCCGCTCCAGCTTCATCCTGGCCATCTGGTTCACCGCCTTTTTGAACGTCAACCTCGCCATCGTCAACCTCCTCCCCATCCCCGTCCTCGACGGCGGACACGTCATCTACGGCCTCTGGGAAATCATCACCCGCCGCCCCGTCTCCGCGCGCGTCGTCAACACCCTGGCCAACCTCTTCGCGGGCCTTCTGATTCTCCTCTTCCTCTACCTCACCTTCCGCGACACCCTCCGCAACTGGTCCCTCTGGACCGCCCCCTCCGCCCCCGAAGTCACCACCCCCGCCGTCTTCACCAACGCCCCCTCCGCCGAATGACCCCCCGCCCCTCCGTCCCGCGCCGCGCCGCTAACGGCGCGGTCGTCCCCGCCACCCTCTGGCGCGACTGGCGCTGGCAACTCGCCCACCGCCTCCGCACCCCCGAAGCCCTCACCGCCCTCCTCCCCCTCACCCCCGCCGAGCGCCGCGCCCTCGCCGCCCCCTCCGCCTGGCGCATGCCCCTCCTCCTCACCCCCTCCACCGCCTCCCTCCTCGCCACCCTTCCGCCCTCCCACCCCCTCCGCCGCGCCCACCTCCCCGACCTCCGCGAGGCCCGCCACGCCCCCGCCGAGTACCCCGACCCCCTCGGCGAAGACGCCCACCAGGTCGCCCCCCACCTCATCCACGCCTCCCCCCACACCGTCCTCTTCCTCGTCGCCCGCGACTGCGCCACCGCCTGCCGCTACTGCACCCGCGCCCACCTTCCCCCCTGCCCCGGCTGCCCTCCCCCCGACCCCGCCCCCGCCCCCCGCTGGATTGCCGCCCATCCCGAAATCACCGACGTCCTCCTCTCCGGCGGCGACCCCCTCCTCCTCCCCGACGAAACCATCGACGCCCTCCTCACCTCCCTCCGCGCCATCCCCCACGTCCGACTATTGCGCATCGGCACCAAAGTCCCCGCCACCCTCCCCATGCGCATCACGCCGGCCCTCGTCCGCATCCTCCGCGCCCACCGCCCCCTCTGGCTGAGCCTCCACTTCACCCACCCCGACGAACTCACCCCCGACACGAAAAAATCCCTCCGCCTCCTCCTCGACGCCGGCCTCCCCCTCTGCTCCCAGACCGTCCTCCTCCACCACGTCAACGACGACGAACCCACCCTCCGCGCCCTCTTCGAGAACCTGGTCCTCAACGGCGTCAAACCCTACTACCTCCACTACACCGACGCCGCCGAAGGCACCGCCCACTTCCGCGCCTCCATCCCCCGCGGCCGCGCCCTGCTCCGCGCATTGAACGGCACCGTCCCCGGTTACGCCATCCCCCTCTTCATGCAAGACACCCCCGGCGGCGGCGGCAAACACCCCCTCGGCCCCTGACCGCCCGCATTTCCGCACCCTCCCACCCGCATGGTCGCGCAGAAGCGCGCCCCTCCCCCTGCGCTCTCCCCGGGGAGGGTCGCGCTTCCGCGCGACCATGCGGGTGGAGCTTCGCGCGTCCAAAAACGTCCTGCTCGGGCGGTTGTCCGGCGGAATTTCTTTCTCTCCCCCTTGTGCGGCCACACGATTTCCCGAACCGCTCTACGCCCCGGTCCCGGCCGTTCCGGCCCCTGCTTTTTCCGGCTCCAGGTGGAGCGTCACGAGCGTCTCACGGCCGAATCGGGCAAGATAGCGGTGTTCCAGCTCCGTGGCCACCCGGTGGGCCTGCTCCAGGGGCATGTCCGCGGGGAGGCGGATGTGCAGGTCGATGACCGGATAGCGCCCGACCATCCGCGTCCGCAGCTTGTGCGGATCGCTCACGCCTTCGACGCCGCGCGCCATCGCGAGGATTTCATCGCACAGCGACGGAGCCAGACTCCGGTCCGTCAGCGCCCCCAGCTGTTCCCGGAGCAGCTGCCACGCCACGCGTCCCAGCAGCACCGCAACGAAGAGCGCCGCCACCGGATCCAGCACCGCCCACTGCCTGCCGAAGAAGACCGACGCCCCCGTACCGCCCGCCACCGCCACCGACGACCACGCATCGGACCGGTGGTGCCACGCGTTCGCGACCAGGGCCGGACTCCCCGTCGCCCGCGCCGTCGCCATCGTCGCCCGGTACAGCCATCCCTTCGCCACGACCGACACCACGGCCATCCAGAACACCCATGCCGACGGTCCTTCCGCCGGTCCCTCCCCGAGCACGGCCTGGAGGATTCCCTTCAGCGCGTGCCACCCGATGCCCAGCGTACCCCACGCCAGCACCAGCGCGATGGCCACCGTCGCCAGCGTCTCGTACTTCCCGTGCCCGTAGCGGTGGTCCTCGTCCTGCGGCTTGCGCGCGAAATGCACACCCGCCAGCACCGCGAAATCCGTCGCGAAGTCCGACAGCGAATGCGCCGCGTCCGCAACCAGCGCCGCCGACTTGCCCCACACGCCAACCGCCAGCTTCGCTCCCGTCAGCGCCGCGTTCGCCGCGATGGACACCGCCGTGATCCGTTCTTCCGGAGACCGGCCGCGCCGTATCTTCTGTTCTTCGGACATGGTTCTCACCTGCTTTCTCGTCCACCCATCATACCCCTTTTCCCGGAGCTGGAAAGGGCATCCGCGCGGCGCGCACGGCGTTGCGGAGAGAATCGGACCAATCGGAGTTTTCTGTTTGGAGGCGGCCAGGCATTTCCACTGCGGACGCGCAGAAGCGCGTCCCTCCCCGTCGGGAGGGTCGCGCTTCCGCGCGACCTTGTGGCTGGGAAACTCCAGGGAAGCTGCAGGAAAACGCAACCCGCTCCCGTCCCGCGTGCGTAGCGACGGCACCCTCGCCGTCGACGGCCACCCGATGCGCAGGCGCGTCCAGCAAAAACGGGAGCCCCGGAGGGCTCCCGTTGCGTGCCGTTGGTGGCGCGGATTACTTCTTGAGGTATTCGCGGACGGAGTCGAGCTGGCCGGCGCTGCCGAGGAGTTCGTTCTTGGCGGCGATGAACTTGGCGTACTCGGGCATGAAAATCTTGCCGGGGCCGCGCAGGTCGAACTGCTCGGGGTGGTCGCGGAAGAATTCGCGGTGGACGCGGCACCAGACGAGGCGGCCGTCGGTGTCGATGTTGATCTTGGTCACGCCCAGTTTGGCCGCGCCCAGGAATTGCGTGGCGTCGACGCCCGACGCGCCCTTGATGGCGCCGCCCGCGGCGTTGATGCGGGCGACTTCGTCCTGGGGAACGGAGGAGGAGCCGTGCATGACGAGGGGATAGCCGGGCATGAGCTTCTGGATCTGCTCGAGGATGTCGAAGCGGAGTTTCTGGTCGCCCTTGAACTTGAAGGCGCCGTGGGAGGTGCCGATGGCGCAGGCGAGGGAGTCGCAACCGGTGTCCTGGACGAAGCGGTAGGCTTCTTCGGGCTTGGTGTAGACGTGCTCGGCGGCGACGACGTCTTCTTCGACGCCCTTGAGCTGGCCGATTTCGGCTTCGACGACGATGCCCTTGGCGTGGGCGGCTTCGACGACGCGGCGGGTGATCTCGACGTTCTTTTCGTAGGGTTCGGCGGAGGCGTCGATCATGACGGAGGAGTAGACGCCGGATTCGATGCAGTCCATGCAGGTGGCTTCGTCGCCGTGGTCGAGGTGGATGGCGAAGATGGCTTCGGGGAAGATCTTGTCGGCGGTCTGCATCATGGCTTCGAGCATGAGCTTGTGGGTGTAGCTGCGCGCGCCCTTGGAGAGCTGGACGATGAACGGCGCCTTGCTCTGGACGTTGCCCTGGAAGAGGCCCATGGTCTGCTCCAGGTTGTTGATGTTGTAGGCGCCGATGGCGTATTTGCCGTAGGCATGGGCGAACAGTTCTTTGGTGGTGACGATCATTGGGGGTGTCTCCTGGTTGGTTGGTTTTTTAAATGGGTCGTTCAGGGCTCGTCGGTGGCGGCGGATTCGCCGGCGGGGGCGTCTTCGCCGGGGGCGGCGGAGGCGTCGGTTTCTTCGGCCTCTTCGGCGGCTTCGGCTTCTTCTTCTTCGAAGCCTTCGTCTTCGTCGTAGTCGGCGGCGGAGGTGCGGTAGTCGGTGAAGTTGGCGGGGTCGAGGAGGGAGGCCTGCCAGTCGGCGAAAAGTTCCTGGGCGCGGCGGCCGCGGATGACGTTGGACATCTCGGCGGAGTAGCTCTCGAAGGTGGCCGGGTCGGCGGCCTGCCGGGCCTTGACGTGGGCGACGAGGAGGCCGTCGGGCGAGGGGACGGGGTCGGTGAGGTCGCCGGCGTTGCAGGCGACGACGGCCTGGACGAGGGAGCGGATGGCGGCGTTGGTCGAGGAGGTGCCTTCGAGACCGGTGAAGGCGGGCGCCGCGGTGACGGGGATGCCGGAACCCTTGAGGGAGGCGCGCAGGGATTTGCCTTCGGCGATGCCGGTTTCGGCGGCGGCCTTGACGAAGTCGGCCTTGTCGTTCATGGCGGCGGCGAGGGCTTTCTGTTTGGCGGCGGCGAGGGCGTCGTCCTTGACTTCGTCGAAGTCGGGGACGCGCGGGGCGTGGATGGCGTCGAGGTAGAGGACGTAGACGGCGTCCTGCCCGTCGAAGGGGGCGCCGGCGCGGTCGTAGATGTCGAGGCCCAGCTCGAAGGCTTCGGCGGCGAGGCGGTAGCCGGCGTCGGCGACGGGGGTGGCGGTGCGGCGCAGGTTGGTCAGGGACTGGGGCTGGCGGCCGGCGGCGGCGGCCTTTTCGGCGAGGTCGGGCAGGCGCGGGTCGTCGCCGCCGGGGAGGAGGGAGTAGTAGAATTCGGCGGCGGCGGAGCGGGCGGTTTCGCGCGCGTCCTCGAAGGCGAGGGCGGAGGCGATGGAGTCCTTGACTTCGTCGAAGTCGGCGACGGACTGGGATTCCTTGCCGTCTTCGCCGGTGACGGTGGTGGTGTAGTCGGCGATGTGGGCCTCGTAGTAGTCGAGGAGGGCGTCCTCGGAGGGCGGCTCGGCGGGCGCGGAGGCGAAGTCGGCGACGGGGAAGGCGACATACGAAACGTCGCGCATCTCGGGGAGGGTGAAGGCGGCGGGGTCTTCGTCGAAGAGGGCGCGGGCGTCCTGCTCGGTGACGGCGAGGTCCTTTTCGAGGGGGGCGGGGGCGATGGTGGCGTAGTCGACGGTGAAGGTGTCCATCAGCGTCGAGAAGGTCCGCTGCAGCTCGAGCGGCGTCACGACCGCCTGGCGGCCGACGAGCAGCGCGAGCTTCTGCATCGTGATTTCCTCGCGCAGGTGCCGCTCGAACTGGGTCTTGGTGTAGCCGAGGCGGGCGAGGGTGCTTTCGGCGAACATGTCGTAATACTGCGGATTGTAGCCGTTTTCGCCGGAGAAGTTGGCGCGGATGGCGGCCACGAGCTCGTCGTCGGTCGCGGAGACGCCGAGGCGGGCGGCCTCGCGGAGGGTGGCGAGGCGGAGCCAGGCGGCGCGGCGGAGCTGCGATTCGCGGTCGTCGCCGCCGGGGAGGTCGCGGCCGTACTGGAGGGCCTGGCCGAGGTAGGCGCTGTGGTAGGCGGCGTTGTATTCGTCGAAGGAGATTTCCTGGCCGCCGAGTTCGCCGGCCGCGCGGGTGCGCGGGTCGTCGGAGTCGCCGCCGCGGGAGCCGCCGGGCATCATGCCCCAGATGACGAAGGAAAAGATGATGACGACCAGGAACGCGCCCCAGAGCAGGCGGGACTGGATCAGCCGGTGGAATTTGGAAATCATCATGGTCATGGCGTATCTCTTTCTTTGGATATGGCGATCGCGCGGCGGGCGGGGGAGGCCGACCGGCGGGCGACAGGCGGGGAAGATAGCCCCGCGGGCGCTCCGCTTCAAGCGGAAACTGCGGCGGAATCGCCGGAAGGGCGCGGCGGCCGGCCCGCCCGGATTTTTCCAATGATTGGAAACTTTTTTTCCAATGGTTGGAAAATCTGGCCCGATTTTTCCAATGATTGGAAAAATTTTTCGGCAGTTTTCCAATGATTGGAAAAAATGTTTCCAATGGTTGGAAAACTTTTCCGGCCGCCGGACCCCCCTTTGGCGGCTCCATGTCCGGCGAACGGCCCGCGCAAGCCATCGTTCCCTTCCGCGCCACGGCGGCCCACGCGGGAATTCCCGTCGCGGTCCCGCCCATTTCCCTTTTGCCATCCCCCCTCCCGTTCCCGTTCCGACCGCTTTTGCAATCACGGAAAATACTGACGTTTTCTCCTGTTTTCCTCCATCCTCCCCCGCATGAAAAATTCCGCCTTCCGCCGCCCCTTCCCGCCGGACGTCCATGAACGCCCATTCCGCATTCCGCCATTCCGCGCATTGACTCCCCCTCCGTTTTCGGGCATAATCGGCGGCACTATGAAAAACGAATACAATCCCGAGAAACTCCAGGCGGAACGCAACCAGGCGTTGCTCGACTCCTGCCGGTACATGCACAGCGAAACCGTATCCTCCGTCCCGCCCCTCCAGCTGGACATCGCGGGGCTCTCCCGCCTCTCGGAGGACGACATCACCCTCTTCGAGGCCCTCCAGATCGACGCCGCGCGCATCGCCATCGAGTCGGTCGCCTCGCTTTCCAAGATCAACGAAGTCGACCACATGGGCGGCGGCCTCGACATGATCCCCCCGTTGCTCCTGACGCTCTCCATCGTCAACCGCGCCGAGCGCGACTTCACCATCGAGAACGCCCACACCTCCATCGGCTACTACTCCGCGCTCGCCGCCCTCGGCTTCCTCGACCGCCAGTACGTCATCGACTCCTTCCGCCGCGGCCTGGACATCCCCGGCCACGTCTCGTGGGTTCCCGGCGGCACCCAGCTCAACGGCGGGCGCCTCGGCGTCATGATTCCCGCCGCCGTCGGCCAGGCCCTCGGCAAGCGCGCCGCCTACGGCTCCGAAGCCTGGGTCCTCTGCCACTGCGGCGACGCCGGCTGGATATCCGGCCAGGCCCTCAACGGCTTCCACGCCGCCAAGAAGCTGGGCGCGCCCGTCTCCTTCATCATGCACCGCAACGGCATCCAGCTCTCCGGGACCACCGCGCAGATGACCGGCGCCGACCCGCGGCCGATCCTCGAATCCCTCGGCGTCCAGATCCTCGAGACCCCGTCCCTCTACGAAGCCGGCACCCTCTGGCAGAGCCTGCGCGAAGCCCGTTCCCTGGCCCGCAACGGCGTCCCCTCCCTCATCTACCCCGTCGGCAAGACCGGCACCACCCTCGCCGAAGTCGCCGAACGCTTCGGCATCGCCGCCGAACTCGAAGCCTTCGCCGCCAAGAACGGCGTCCCCATGGATACCGTCGTCTGGCTGCCCGGCTGCCTGATGAGCTACCGCGACCTCCCCTCCATGATGGAGTGCCTCTTCTTCGTCAACGGCCTCCCCGGCGGCAAGGCCCACCACGACGGCCACATGAAGGGCCGCGACGCCGCGGCCGTCCTCGCCAACCCCATGCTCCAGTTCACCGCCGCCCAGACCGCCGCCCTCGAACGCTGGCGCGCCCTCCCGCAGGTCTCCGTCACCACCGCCGCCCGGCCGGCCCCCGGCGCCGAGAACCTGCCCATCCCGGACGAAGCCGCCGCCAAGGTCGCCCTCCCGGCCCCCGGCGGCAAGTGGGTCTCCCCGCGCGCGGGCGTCTCCGCCGGCTACGAACTCGTCGCCAAGACGCATCCCGATTCCATGTTCATCCTCGACTGCGACCTCGCGCCCTCCACCAAGGTCGACGCCGCGATGAAGGCCCTCGACGCCGACCACGTCTTCCAGCTCTCCATCGAAGAGCAGCTCGCGACGATGATGGCCAACGGCCTTTCCGTCTCCACGCCCGATCCCAAGCTCGTCGTCTTCGCGACGTTCGCCGCCTTCTTCGAGGGCATCGCGCGCGAAGGCTTCGAGATGTGGCGCTACCAGCGCAACCTCAACGGCGCCAACGAAGGCCTGAACGTCACGTTCCACCTCTCTCACGTCGGCAGCTGCACGGGCCGCGACCACTTCAGCGGCTGGTCGCTCGACTGGATCAACCTCGCCATCGGCTACCTCCCGTACCTCGACCGCTTCTACGCCCCCGCCGACGCCCGTTCCGCGTTCGTCGCCATCCGCGACCTCGCCGCGCGCAACGGCGCCCACATCATCGGCGTGCCGCGCGACAACCTGCCCATCCTGACCGGCCCCGACGGTGCCCCCGTCTGGGAGAACACCACCGCCTGGACCGACGCCTCGCTCCTGCGCGAACGCCTCGGCGCCCGCAAGGCCATTCTCGGCTTCGGGGCCTCCGCCTGCGTCGCGGCCGAAGCCGCCGACAAGCTGGCGGCGGAAGGCATCGACGTGGACGCCTGGTCCGTCAACGGCCTGCCGCTCTCCGAGCACCGCCTCGAGTCGTGGTTCAACCGCTATCCCGACGGCATCGTCACCGTCGAGGACGGCCTGGTCGGCACCCTGGGCGATGGCATCCGCGGCTTCGCCGGCCTGGTCCGTACGGCGGCCTTCGGCAAGGACATCCCTCTGCGGCACCTTGGCATCACCGACCCGCGCGTGGCCCCCTCCGAAGGCCACCTCGAGCTCTGGCGCTACTTCGGCATCGACACCGACAGCGCCATCGCCGCCGTCAAGTCCCTCTGATGTCTCCCCGCCCTCCTACGGCCACGGAAAAGGGTGCCCCCCGGGCACCCTTCTCCGTATTCCCCCTCCCTCTCCCATGACCTCCCGCTACCACATCCTCGACACCCTCGCCCGCCTCCTCCCCGCCCCCTCCCGCAAGCGAGCCTCCGCATCCGTCACCGTCGTCTACTCCCCCAACCACCTCGGCGACATCCTGCACACCGCCCCCCTCCTCCGCGCCCTCCGGCGCCTCCGTCCCGGTGCCCGAACCGCATGGCTCGTCGGCCCCTGGTCCGAAGCCCTCGCCCGCCGCTATGCCGAGTACGCCGACGACATCATCCCCTTCGCGCCCGACCGGACCAGCGCACACCGCGGGCAGGACCGCCACCGCCAATCCACCCTCGCCCAGTGGCGCATCGGCCTCGCCCTGCGCCGCCTCGCCCCCGACCTCCTCGTCACCACCACCCAGGAAAGCCCCGAGACCCGCTACATCGCCAACATCCTCGCCCCGTCCCTCTGGATCGGCGTCGGCGACCGCCCCCCGCCGCGACTCCGCCCCGGCATCCGGACCCAATTCGTCCCCTACCGCAAAGACCGCTACCAAGCCCTCTCCCTCCTCGATCTCCTCCGCCCGCTCGGCTTCGATCCCGCCCCCGCCGACGCCGCGCTCTTCTTCCCCCTGACCGACCCCGACCGCGCCGCCGCCGCCCGCTTCCTCGACGCCGAAGGCATCCCGCCCGACCATCCCCTCGTGCTGATTTCCCCCGGCAGCGGATGGCCCGGAAAGAACTGGCCCCTCGACCGCTATCTCGCCGTCGCCACCACCCTCCTCCGCGACAACCTCGCCCACGTCGCCTGGCTCGGCACCGCCGCCGAAGCCGCCGCCTTCCGCAATGCCTCGGCGGCGCCCTCCCTTCCCCTCCCCGGACACGACTGGATGGGCCGCCTCGACATCCCCACCCTCGCCGCCGTCATGGCGCGCGCCACCCTCTGGCTCGGCAACGACAGCGGTCCGATGCACCTCGCCGCCGCCGTCGGCTGCCCCACCCTCTCCCTCTGGGGCCCCACCGAACCCGCCAAATGGGCCCCGCCATCCCCGCCCCACCTCCACATCCGTGCCCGCCCACGCTGTCCCGGCTGCACCTACTGGGACCCCACCTGCACCTGCCTCCGCCCCACCCACGAATGCATGGACGCCATCCCCGTTCCCCAGGTCCTCTCCGCCATCCTCCCCGTCCTCGCTCCCGCCAGATAGGGTCAAATGGTGCGGGCTCCATCCATTGCCCGGCCACGCATTTCCTCTGCGGACGCACAGAAGCGCGTCCCTCCCCGTGGAGAGCGCTCCGGGAGGGTCGCGCTTCCGCGCGACCAGATGCTCGAGAAACGTCCGGGAAGCTACGGAAACCCCAAACTCAATCCGCTTCCGTTCCCTCCCCTGCCAATCCTGTGAATCCTGACAATCCTGTCAACCCCCTCACCCCGGCATCGGCGTGAGCCAGAGCTCGCGGGTGGTGCGGGGGCCGTCGAATTCGCAGAGGTAGAGGCCTTGCCAGCGGCCGAGGACCAGGCGGCCGTTTTCGACGGGGACGCTCAGGGAGGGGCCGACGAGGGTCGTCTTGATGTGGGCGGCGCTGTTGCCTTCGGCGTGGTCGTAGTGGTCGTTCCACGGAACCAGGCTGTCCAGCGCGTGCTCCATGTCGGAGGCGACGTCGGGGTCGGCCTGCTCGTTGATCGTCACGGCCGCCGTCGTGTGCGGCGAGTGGATGTGGAGCAGGCCGGTCCACGGCGGCAGGGCCGCGATGGCTTCGGAGACGGCCCGCGTCACCGGCAGCAGCTGGGTGCGGCGCGAGGTGCTGAAGGTCAGGCGGATCATGGTGCGCCTCACCGGGCCACGAAGGCGGCGATGCTCGCCCCGTCCACCGTCACGAGCGGGCGGCCCTTGGTCTTGATGACCGGGGCGCGCTCCTGGGTGGTCAGTTCGAGTTCCCACGCGACGCCGTCCTGGTCGTGCGGCGGGAGTTCGAAGGTCTGGGGCTCGTCGCCGCCGTTGAAGACCAGGTAGAGGGACTGGTCGTCGCGGTCGGCCCCGGTGTGCTTGCGGCGGCCGTCGATGCGGCAGGCGAGGGCGGTGCCCTTCTCCCAGTCGGGGACGGGCGCGCCTTCGGGACCGTACCAGCGGATGTCCGGGAAGTCGCCGGCCTTGTTCTCGCCCTTGAAGAACGAGGTGCGCCCCAGGCACGGATGCGCCTTGCGGAAGGCGATGGCCTTGAGGGTGAAGGCGTGCAGGGCCTTGTTCTTCTTGAGCAGGTCCCAGTCGACCCACGAGATTTCGTTGTCCTGGCAGTAGGCGTTGTTGTTGCCCTGCTGGGTGCGGCCGAATTCGTCGCCGCCCAGCAGCATGGGCACGCCCTGCGCGAGGAAGAGCGACCCGATGAGGTTCTTCTGCCGCCGCAGGCGCCGCGCGAGGACGCCGGCGTCCTTGGTGGGGCCTTCCTTGCCGCAGTTGTCGGAGTGGTTGTTGTTGTCGCCGTCGCGGTTGTCCTCGCAGTTGGAGAGGTTGTGCTTCTCGGCGTAGGAGGCGATGTCGGCGATGGTGAACCCGTCGTGCGAGGCGATGTAGTTGACGCTCTTGAGCGGCGACTGGCGCGGCCGGTCGTAGAGGTCGGGGCTGCCGCACAGGCGTGTGGCGAAGGTGCCGAGGTTTCCGCGCGGATTGCGCCAGAACTCGCGGACGTCGTCGCGGAACTTGCCGTTCCACTCGCTCCAGCGTTCATTGGGGAAGGAGCCGACCTGGTAGGCGCCCGCGGCGTCCCACGCCTCGGCGATGATCTTGACGCCGCGCAGGACCGGGTCGTCGGCGATCTGCTCGATGACGGGCGGGTTCGCCAGCAGGTCGCCGTTGCGGCCGCGCGCGAGGATGGTCGCGAGGTCGAACCGGAACCCGTCCACCCTCATGTGCAGCACCCAGTAGCGCAGGCAGTGCAGGATGAAGTCGCGGACGACCGGGTGGTTGCCGTTGACGGTGTTGCCGCAGCCGGTGTAGTTCTTGTAGTGCCGGGCGTCGTCCTCGAGCATGTAGTAGATGGGGTTGTCGATGCCGCGGAACGAGAAGGTCTGCCCGCCCATCCCGCCTTCCGCGGTGTGGTTGAACACGACGTCCAGGATCACCTCAATGCCCGCCTTGTGCATCGCGAGCACCATCTCCTTGAACTCCTTGACCTGCTCGCCGTGCTGGTTGGCACGCGCGAAGCGCCCGTTCGGCGCGAAGAACGCCAGCGTGCTGTATCCCCAGAAGTTGCGCAGGTTCTTGCGGTTGCCGTTCTCCCAGAGCAGTTCCATCTCGTTGAATTCCTGCGAGGGCAGCAGCTCCAGCGTCGTCACGCCGAGTTCCTTGAGGTGCGGGATCTTCTCGATGAGGCCCTTGTAGGTGCCGGGGGCCTTGACGCCGGACGACGGATGGACCGTGTAGCCGCGGACGTGCGCTTCGTAGATCACCGAGCGCTCCAGCGGGACGCGGAGGGTCCTGTCGCCGGTCCAGTCGAAGTCGTCCTCGCGCAGGATGACGCCCTTCGGGAAGCGCTTGCCGTTCTTGAGGAGCTGTCCCGGGACGATGCCCGCGTGGGCGCCCCAGGCCTTCTGGCCGGTGACGGCGAGGGCGTAGGGGTCGAGGAGCCACTGCTCGGGATCGAAGGCGTTGCCGCCGTCCTTGGGCCCGTCCATGCGGTAGAGGTAGTACTGCCCCGCGCGGGCGGTGGGCACGTGGATGTGCCAGAGGTCGCCGAGGCGGTTGCGGTCGGGGGTCAGCTCGAACTCCTCGCACGGCACCTCGTCGTCCGGGCGGTCGAAGAGCATGAGCCACACCTTGCTCGCGTGGCGGCTGATGATGCTGAAATGCACGCCGTGCTCCAGCACGTGCGCACCGTAGGGAACCGGCACCGGGACGCCGGGAATCACGTACTCTTTCTTGTTCATGTTCGATTGCTCCGCTGGAATCCGCCCCCCTTCTACCACCACCCCCCTCCCCCGCTCAAGCGCCAATCGTCCCGATATCGTTTTCC
The DNA here is from genome assembly GCA_017527155.1 of Kiritimatiellia bacterium. Lineage (GTDB taxonomy): Bacteria > Verrucomicrobiota > Kiritimatiellia > CAIQIC01 > Lenti-01 > CACXEY01. The sequence goes on along the minus strand of JAFXQI010000106.1, from coordinate 1,442 downwards.
GTCACGAAAATCATTGACTTCCAATCCCTTTCCCCCCACACTCCCCCCCATGAATCCCATCCGCACCATCCTTTCCAACGCATCCACCGTCGCCCAGGACGCCTCCTGCCTCTTCCGGGACACCCACCCGCTGCTCTTCCCCTTCGCCCTCGCGGCCTTCGGCGGCATCACCCTCGCGGCGCTCGGGACCTTCGTCCTCACCGAGACCGGCGGCGCCATCCTTTCCGAAATCCGCCGCCGCCACCGCCTCGCCGTCCCCCACCCCGCCGTCGCGTCCCTGCGCGGCACGCCCACCGGCGGCGAAATCGCGGCCGACTGCGCCGAAATGCCCCGCACCCTCCGCGTGCGCCTGCGCCTCGGCTCCCGCCTGGCCGACCTCGCGCCCATCCTCGACGCCGCGCCCCGTTGCAACGTATCGCCCACCGGCGCCCGCCGCTTTTCCGCGCGCGGGCCGGGCCTCAAGGGCTGGCTGGAGGACCACCGCATCGCCGTCGGCTACAGCACGCTGCTCAAATACCGCACTCTCGCCCTCCGCCTCCGTCAGCTCCTCGCGCTCGATGCGCGCCTTCCTCTTGAATGGCTTCTGCCCGGTCCGGTGCCCGACATCCCCCTGCCCGCCGATCTCCGCGCCCCGTACGCGGCCGCACGCCGCCGTCTGGCCAAGCTCCTCCGCGAGAACCCCAACTTCAGCCGTCTGCGCCGGCACGTGGACTCGGCCCTCGGCATTCCCCGCCTCCTGGCCATCCGCCGCACCGACCGCCACGCCCGGCAGTCCGCGCGCAATCCGCGCGGACTGTCGAAGCGAGCGCCCATCCACTGCGAATCCGTGGTCCTGGGCAACCGGTGCGTGCTCCTCGACGAGAGTCTCGCGGAAGCGACGAAGCGCGAAATCATCCTCTTCCTGAAATCCCCGGACCTGCCACCCGGACTCGACCGCCTGCGGCACCGGGCCATCGACTGGCTGCAATCGTCCGCCCCCGTGGCCTTCCTCTGAACCGGGAAGTGGCGGAGAGAGAGGGATTCGAACCCCCGGAGCCTTGCGGCTCAGCGGTTTTCAAGACCGCCGCGATCGGCCACTCCGCCATCTCTCCGTGGAAAGGTTTCATAGCGGGTCAGGCGGAATCTGGCAAGCGATTTTCCCGTCGCGTGCGATCGCCGACCCCACGTCCGGCATCCGGGGGCGTGGACAACAGGGCGCGGGCGGGGGTGCCGATTGAGGAAAGCCCCGCAGGGGAGCGCAGGAAAACGCCAAAAAACGCGAAAATAGGGGTTGCAATATTCCGGGAAATGGAGGATAAGGCAGTCACTTGATCGGGCAAGCGAACGGAAAACCCATCTAAAACAAAGAAACCAAGGAGAAAACCACATGGCAGCGAAAGCGATGACCAAGAGCCAAATCATCACGAAGTTGGCCGAAGATTCGGAAATCACCAAGAAGCAGG
>JAFXQI010000105.1 GCA_017527155.1 Kiritimatiellia bacterium | reverse complement strand
CGACCGCGAGGCGCTGGAAGCCTTCTACGCCCTCTCGCGCGTCGAAGGCATCATCCCCGCCCTCGAAAGCTCCCACGCGCTCGCCCACGCCATGAAGCTCTGCCGCGAGGAACCGAACCGCGCGCGCAGCATCCTGGTGAATCTCTCCGGGCGCGGGGACAAGGACATGGATTACGTCATCGAGAAGTACGGCTACGGCGACGAGTACCTCGCCCCCGAGCTGCGCTGACGGAGCCGGCAGGCGGAAGGAGGGGCGCTGGTGGCGCCAGCAGGCGGCTCGCTCGGAGAGCTCGCCCCACCAACGCAGGGGGCGTGGGGGGGGCGACCCTTGCGGGGGGCATGGGGAGGGAGGTGCTTCGGAGCGGGCGCAGGGGGAAAGGAGGGGCGCCGTTGGCGCCAGCAGGCGGCTCGCTCGGAGAGCTCGCCCCACCACGCCGTGGTAGGGCGGCGAGTCCCCTCGCCGCCGGAAACCGGAACGTGCAAGTGGATGTCATGGGAGGTGCGGATGCAAGTCGGCCAGAATCCGGGGAAAGATGCGTCCGCACATTTCCGGCCACTCCCTTTGGCATGACGGGCTCCGGCGGGCAGGGACTGCCCGCCCTACCCATCCTTGCACATGGGAAATCGCAAGGTTTTCACCGGACACCTCCAAGGTCGCGCGGAAGCGCGACCGTTGCGCTCTCCACGGGGAGGGACGCGCTTCTGCGCGGCCGCAGGGGGAAAGGGGGGGGCGGGTGGCGCCAGCGGGCGGCTCGCACGGAGTGCTCGCCTCACCATGCCGGGGGTGTGGGAGGGTGGCGTTACTTGCCGCGGAGGGAGATGGCGAGCTGCTTGAGTTCCTGTTTGCGCTCGGGGGGCCAGATGGTGCATTTGCCGCCCGTGAGCTTGGCGAGCTCGGTGTAGTATTCCTGCGAGTCCAGGCCGCTGCGGGAGAGGTTGGGCTTGAAGAGGATGACGTTGACCTTCACGGGCTTGCCGCCGGTCTGGCGGGTGATGTCCTTGACGTAGTCGAGCATCGCCTGGACATGGTTGGGGTCGCTCTCCAGGAAGGGTTTGTCGTCGGACAGGACGAAGATCGTCTCGGCCCCCATCTCGACGGCCCGCTTGACCGCGAAGTACGGGGTGTTGCCGACGCCGGGCGCGTTGCCTTTTTCGGCGGCGGCGGCGTCCTTCAGCCAGGCGAAGCCTTTCTGGGCGTTCTCCTTGGTGGCGTAGACCATCTGGGGGGTGAAGGAGTCGACGCCGTCGCGGAAGACCATGAGGTTGAATTTGGTGGAGACGTTCATCTTCTCCATCATGGCCTGCGCCTGTTCGAGGGTGTCGGCGACGACCTGCTTGGTGTGGACCATGGATTTGGTGACGTCGACGCAGATGGCGATGGAGCGGGTGCGGACGTTTTCGCCGAAGAATTTGGTGTCGGAGTAGCCGGTGCCGCCGCCGAGGCCGCGTCCGGCCCCGCCGCCGCCGGAGCCGATGCCGCCGATGGAGCCGGCACGGGAGTTGACGAGCGGGGTGTCGCGCATGTCCTTGATGTCGGGGGTCTTCATCTGGGGCATCTCGGGGAGGGCGACCTTGGAGGGGGCTTCGGTGACGAGGCGCTGGAGGATCTGGGGTTTGCGGGTCTGCTTCTTCATCTGCTGGACCCGGATGGCGTGCTCGAGCTTGCGGGCGGGGAGGGAGGGGGATTTCTTGCCCTCGAACATCATCTTGGGCTTGGGGGCGATGATCATGATGGTGAGGGACGCGGCCGCGACGAGGAGGATGGCGTGGATGGCCAGGGAGGTGAGCATCGCGGAGAGGGTGCGCTTGCGGGCGGCGGCGGCGCGGGCGGCGTCTTCGGCGCGGGCCTGGAGGGGGGAGGGGGGCTGCTGCTGCGGGGCGGGGTTCATGGGTAGTCCTCCTCGTCGTCGCCGGACACGGCGAAGGTGACGTTGCCGATCTTGGCGGCGGTGCAGGCGTTGAGGACGTCGACGACGCGCTGCTGGGTGACGCCGTCCTCGGGGGCGATGGTGATCATGGCGGGGACTTTGTTGGCCTCGGCGGTCTGGCGGAAGAGGACGAGGGTCTTGACGAGTTCGGGCATGTCGGGGTCGCCGGCTGGGTCGTATTCGAGGTCGTTGAGGAAGACGTTGCCGGCGTCGGTGATCTGGATGATCTGTTCGTCGGGGATGTCGACGGCGTCGGACTGGGCGGCGGTGCCGGGCAGCGAGAAGGAGATGTCGGCCTCGGACTTGTTGAAGGTGGTCGAGACCATGAAGAAGACGAGCAGCAGGAACACGCAGTCGATGAGCGGGGTCATGGCGACCTCGGCCTTGGGGTCGGGCTGGCGCTTGAGGAGCATCTATCCCTCCTCCCCGGCCTCTTTGGCCTGGTAGGTGCCGAAGATGATGTCGAAGACGCCGGCGGCGGCGCAGGCGCGTATGGCGCGCTTGGTGGTGCGGTATTCGGCGTTCTTGTCGGCGCGGACGTAGACGCGGAAGTCGGGGTCGGCCGCGGCGCGCTCGGAGATGATCTTGACGAGTCCCGGCTCGTCCACCAGCTGGCCCGCGATGAGGAAAGGCCGCTGCTCGGTGACCACGCCGTCGCCGACCGCCGTGCCGAGGGGGGCGATGTTGACGACGCCGCGGCCGCGCAGGGCGTCCTCCTCGGGTATGGCGGCCTTGGGGGCGACGGGGAGGTGGATGTCCACCGACTTGTCGATCTTGGCCATGGAGGCGGCGACCATGAAGAAGATGAGCAGCTGGAAGACGCAGTCGATCATCGGCGTCATGTCCATCTCGCAGACGGGTTCGTCGGGTTTGCGGAGCTTCATGGCGGAGGGTTCCGGACGGTGGCGGGGCGGGGTGGGGGGGCGGTCACTCCTGCGGCGGTTCGCCGGACTGGGCCTGGGCGAAGTAGTCGCCGGCGCCGGTCAGCGCGTCGAGGATCGCCGAGTACTCGCCCTCGGCCTCGCGCACGATGCGGGAGAGGTTGTTGCGGAAGATGAAGTACGCGAACATGGCGGGGATGGCGATGCACAGGCCGGTGGCGGTCGTGATGAGCGCTTCGCCGATGTTGCTCGCGAGCAGCTCGGGCTTGCCCATGCCGCCCATGCCGATCTTCTGGAACGCGCCGATCATGCCCGACACCGTGCCGAGCAGTCCGATCATCGGGGAGACGCCCGTGATCAGCGAGAGGAAGTTGATCCAGAAGCCCACCTGCGCCTCTTCGCGGCCGACGGCTTCGGCGATGGCGTTTTCCATGTCCTGCTTCGAGGCGGCGACGTCGTCGGGGTTGATCTTGCGGAGGCCGGGGACGAGGCCGTTGGTGAAGAGGCAGGGGGAGGAAGTGGCGAGCTGGTGCATCTGCCCGACGTCGCGGTTCTGCGCGGCGGCGCGGATGGGGGCCACGACGGTGGGCGGCAGCAGGTTGCGGCGGGAGACCATGCGGATGTTGACGATGATCATCGTGATGAGCCCGACGGAGCAGGCGCCGAGCGGCCACATGGCCCAGCCGCCGGTCTTGATGATGCCCCAGAGGGTCTGCTTCTGCGGCGCGGGTTCGGCGGCGGCGGCGCCTTCGGGCGGGTTGGGGGGCGGTACGTCCTGCGCGGCCGCGGCGAGGGGGAGCGCGGCGGCGAGGAGGAGGGCGGCGAGGATGGTGGTGCGGAATGGTTTCATGGCATCTTCCCGGTACGTTGGTTGATTGGCGTATGCCCGCACCCTAGTCCGCGCGCGGGGGGCTGTCAAGCGCGCATCGCGCAGGCGCGCGGCGCGGAAACGTTTTCCAATGATTGGAAAATTTTTTTCCAATGGTTGGAAAAAACGGGGCGGTTTTTCCAACGATTGGAAAAAATTTTCGGCAATTTTCCAATGATTGGAAAAAAATTCCGCGATTTTTCCAATGATTGGAAAAAAGTTTCCAATGGTTGGAAAACTTCAGAGTTCGTCGGAGCCGTCGGGGGCGAGGAGGGGGAGGGTGGTCTTGTAGCGGATTTCGAGGCGGGCGGGGTGGGTGGTGTAGTCGGCGGAGAGGGTGACGGCGTGGGGAAGGGCGGGTGCGTGCCAGGTCGCGGTGTCGCGGGCGGCAAGGGGGGCGGTGGCGTCGTCGCGGCGGGATTGGTCGATGGCGGCTTGGGCGGTCTTTTCGGCGGCGCGGGTGTCGGCGACCCACGCTTCGAGGTCGGCGACGTAGCGGCGCTCGGTCGCGAGTTCGCGGTCGATGCGCGCCGCGGCTTCGGGCCAGTTGCGGTATTTTTCGCGGAGGCGCGCGGTGCGGTCGGCAAGGCGGCGGCGGGCGGTGGCGAGGGTGGCGGCGTACTGGTCGGCGTCTTCGCGGGAGCGGGCGGCGCGGTCGGCGAGATGGGTCGTGGAACGGGGGCGCGTGGCGTGGGTTTCGGTGGAGGGGGCGCCGTAGCGGGCGGCGAGCTGGGCGCGGAGCCAGAGGTAGGCGGCTTGCGCCGCGACGGGGGAGAGGGCCGGGATGTCGCCGGTGGACGGCAGGGAGAACTGGAGGCGGGCGGCGGCGAGGCGGGCGTTGCGGAAGGTGTAGGTGAGGAGGCAGGGGAGGTCGAGGGTCGTGGTGGTGTAGGCGAGGGTGGTGGCGGTGGTGCGGAGCGGGTCGAGGGGGGCCTCGGCGGCGCGGACTTCGTCGGGGGTCATGCCCCAGCGGATGTGGCGGAGGTGGGGGGCGGGAGGGGGCGGCTCGGGGGGAGCGGGAGAGGGCGGAATCTCGGGAACCACCGGAGCTTCCGGAATTTCCGGAATTTCCGGGACCTCCGGGACAGCCGGGGCTTCCGGGACCGGCGGGACGGAGGGGGCGGGTTGTTCTGCGGGAGGGGGGGAGGAAGAGTCCGAGTCGACGGCGAAGAGGCTGCTGTGGGCGCAGGCGTTGAAGAAGGAATAGACGAGGAGGAGGAAACCCAGAAAAAGGGTGATGGGGATGAGGGCGAAGATACACCCGATGAGGACGGTGCGTTCTCCGGCTGACGGTCGGCGCATCATGGAGGGAGGGCTGCGAGAAGTGCGGCCATTTGAGCGTCGGTGCCGACGGTGATGCGGAGGTGGTCGCCGGTGCGGGGGCCGGGGAAGTAGCGGACGAGGATGTTCTTTTCGCGGAGGGATTGGAAGATGTCGGCGGCGGGGGGGGCGGAGGGCGGCGGCGCGGCGAAGAGGAAGTTGGATTGGGAGGGGACGACGCTCCAGCCGCGGGCTTCGAGGGCCGCGCGGGTGGCTTCGCGGGTCGCGCGGATGCGTTCGGTGTTGGCCTGCATGGGGGCCAGGTCGGAGAGGGCCGCGAGGGCGATGGCCTGGGCGAGGGCGTCGATGTTGTAGGAGTCCTTGAGCTTGCAGACGGCGTCGATGAGGGGGCGCGGGCCGACGAGGTAGCCGAGGCGGAGGCCCGCCAGGGAGTGGGATTTGGAGAGGGTGCGGCAGACGATGGTGTTGGCGGAGGCGGCGGCGTAAGGGGCCCAGGAGCCGGAGTCGGGGCCGGTGGCGAAGTCGGCGTAGGCTTCGTCGATGAGGACGGTGCCGGGAAAGCTCTCGCAGAAGGTTTTGATTTGGGCGCGGGGGTAGAGGACACCGGTGGGGGCGTTGGGGTTGGTCAGGAAGAAGAGGGTGGCGTCGGCCAGGTCGGCGGGGGTGGGGTCGGCCCACGCGAATCCGGGGGCGAGGGGGACGCGGCGGGTGGTGAGTTCTTCGGCGGCGGCCAGGACGGGGTAGAGGGAGTAGGAGGGATCGAAGGTGGCAATGGAGCCGCCGGGGACCGTGAAGGCGCGGGTCGCCAGGCGGAGGACTTCGTCGGAGCCGTTGCCGACGATGATGTTCTCGGGCGAGCACCCGTGGAGTTCGGCGAGGCGGCGGCGGAGGGCGGTGCAGGCGGGGTCGGGGTAGCGGGCGAGGGCGGCGGCGGGGAAGGCGGAGAGCGCGGCGGCGACGGCGGGGGAGGGGGGGTAGGGGTTCTCGTTGGTGTTGAGTTTGACGAGGTCGGGGACGGGGCGCTGCTCGCCGGGGACGTAGGCGTCGAGGGAAACGACGGAAGGGCGGATGGGGGGAGAGAGACGAGAGACGAGAGACGAGAGACGAGTGGGCGGTGTGCTCATGTTTTTTTGGGGGCTAGTAGTCGTAGTCGGCGTAGCCGGGGTAGTTTTCCTGCATGAAGGCGTCGTATTCGTCGTCGGTCATGGAATCGACGTCGATTTCGTAGCCTTCGTCGTCGACGGGCGGGAGGAGGCCTTCGGCGACCATCTGCGCGTCGCGGTCGGGGGTGAGCTGGACGGGGAGCGGCGGGAGGCCCTGGCGGAGGACTTCCATCTGGTAGTTCTGCAGGTGCTCTTCGAGGGCGGCGCCGGTGAGCTTGGGCTTGGGGATCTCGGGGGGCTTGGCGCGGGCGAGCTGGCGGGCCTTGCGGCGCTCGGCATAGGAGAGGCGGCGCTCGGCGGCCTGCTTGGTGCGCTCTTCGACGGCTTCCTTGGAGAGAACCTGCGATTCGCCGCCGGCGCGCATGGTCAGGACCACGACTTCGTCGCCCTTGCGGAGGACGGCTTCCTCCTTGTCGTAGTCGACGTCGATGAGCTCGATGCCGTTTTCGGATTCACCGACGTAGAGGGAGAAGTAGCTGTTGTCCTTGCGGTCCATGATGGCGGCGCGGACGTTGTGGTCCTCCTCGAAGAATCCCAGCAGCTGCATGGACGCGGCGAAGGATTCGCTGACGGGGATGATCTTTTCGGGAATCTGCGAGGGATCGGGCGGGGCGCCGAAGGGCTGGCGGTCGAGGATGACCTGGTAGTCGGAAAACGGACGGATGTCCGCCCCCGCGTGGAGGGCGGTGCAGAGGAGGGCGGCGAGGGTGGCCCGCCCGATACGGCGAATCCGGTTGGTTTCCATGGACGGAACCGTACCGCTTGCCGCGGAAATGCGCAACGCAGAAGTGGCCGCGGCGGGCATGGAACGGTCGGGGGGACGGCGGGAACTCAGTCCACGCACTCGAGCTTTTCGGGTTCCTTGAGGTTGTCGAGGACGTGGTTGACGGCGTCATCGCCCTTGAGGAGGGCGACGTGTCCGTCGAGGTAGAGGACATTGCGGACGGAGTCGCCGTGGTTGTCGTCCTTTTCGAGGGCGGGGAGGTTCATGCCGCCGTCGGAGCGGTTGGATTCGTCCATGGCGAGCGGGGCCTGTGCGGGGATTTCGCCGGTGGCGAGGAGGTTGTATCCGGAGACGTAGAGGTAGCTGCAATGGCGGGAGGAGTCGAATTCGTCGATGGCGGTGGCGATTGCGGCGGTGCCGGAGTCGTCCTTCTTGTCGCTGGAGCAGTGCCAGAGGCCCAGGTCGGTGAGGTAGCCGCCGTCGTGGAGTTCCTTGGCGATGTCGGTGAGGCTGTCGCCCGCCGGGAGGTTGCCGCGGTGCTCGGGGGCGTAGTTGAGGAGCGCCGTGCCGATGCCCTTGAGATTGTTGGCGCAGGAGGAGCGGCGGGCCATTTCGACGCCCCGCAGCGCCGCCGGGATGAGAATCCCCGCGAGGATGCCGATGATGGCGATCACCACCAGCAGTTCGATCAACGTGAATGCGCTTGTCCGGTTCCGGTTCATGGCCACTCCTTGGGGTTCGGCGGCGCGGGGGCTTCCGCGGCGTCCGTTTTTCTGGCTTATACCACCGGATGCCGGGCGAGGCCAGAGAAAACCCCGCGCAGCGCAGGGGGGCGGGGTGGGGCGAGGGGGGGGGTACGGCGTCATCATGTTCATGGTGGAGGCGATGGTGGAAAATGGGGGGAAATGCGGGAGTTTTCCTTGATATCGCGAGTGGGTGGGACGGCGGGGGCTGGGGGGACGGAGGGGGGGGGAGTGGAGGGGGAAGGCGGCGGGGGGAAGCGGAGAAGGGCGGAGCGGGACGGGGCCGGCGAGAGGACGGGACGGGCGAGGGCGCCCGTCCTCCCAGTGCGGGGGGGACGGGGGGACTCGAGCGGGCATGGCGGATGGATGGAGGGGAAAGCGCGTTTTGGGCGGGAGGGGGTGAAGGGAGGGCCGCGGAAGGATGCCGCGCGGGCCGCGCCCCCCAAAAGCCGTCGTCATGTTCATGGTGGGGGAGATGGGGAAAAATGGGTGGGAATGTGGAAGTTTTCCTTGATATCGCGAGTGGTTTGGACGGCGGGGGAGAGGGGGGGCGGAAGAGGGGGGCGGAGGGGGCGGATCAGACGCGGAAGACGGCGCCGAGTTTCTTGCCGAGGAGGAGGCTGCTGGAGACGAGGGTCGCCGTCAGGAACGCCATCGCCCAGACGCCCAGGGCGGCGGCGATGTATTTGCCGGTGCCCAGGAGCTGGAAGAGTTCGAAGATGGCCTTGGTGATGGGCATGTAGGCGGCTTGCTGCGCCAGCATCAGGCTGTCGCTCACTTCCAGCATGCTGAAGGAGAAGGTCAGGAGCGCGCCGGCGATGAGGTTCGCCGCGATGAGGGGCAGGGTGATGCGGCGGAGGGTCTTCCAGGGGGACGCGCCCATGTTCCAGGCGGCTTCCTCGAAGGCGACCGACGTCTGCTGGAGGCCCGCCACGGCGCTGCGCACCATGTAGGGGAGGCGCCGGACGGCGTAGGCGAGGACGAGGAAGAGCGTCGGGTTGGTGCGGACGTCCACCCAGCGCTGCCAGGCTTCGACTTCGGCCATCGGTTTCCAGTGGGAGAGCGCGGCGCTCACGGAGAGGAAGCCGAACGCCATGACGAGCCCGGGCACGGCGAGGGGCACCATGGAGATGGCGTCGAGGAGCCCGCGGACGCGCAGGTTGCTGCGCACGACGACGAAGGCGATGGCGATGCCCGCGACGAGGTCGAACGCGACGGCGAGCGAGGAGAAGAACAGGCTGTTGCGGATGGAGGAGATGGTCATGTCGTGGCCGAGGGCGGCGATGTAGTTGTCGGCGGTCCACTGTCCGGGGAGGATGGTCTGCCACCAGCTGCCGGGGCGCGCGAAGCTCGTCAGGATGACGCCGAAGTGCGGCAGCAGGGCGAGGCCCGTCACGATGGCGAAGGGCAGGGCGGCGAGAAGGCCCGCGCCGGGGCCGAGGCGGCGGACGGCGCTCTGCGTGGAGGCCTTGCTCTGCATGGCGTAGGCGCGGCCGCCGAAGAGGACCTTGCCCAGGCCGTAGAGACCCGTGCTCGCGGCGAGCATGACGAAGACGAGGGCGTAGGGGAACGGGTTGGAACCCATTTCCTTGAGGGAGTCGTAGATCTGCACCGGGGTGCAGCGGGTGTAGTTCATGATCAGCGGCGTGCCGAGCTCCGTGAAGCTCCAGATGAAGATGAGCGTACCGCCCGCGAACAGGCCGGGCGCCATCAGGGGCAGCACGACGCGGAAGAAGCGGCGCAGGCGCGTGCAGCCGAGGTTCGCGGCGGCTTCCTCCATCGCGGGGTCGATGTTCGCCAGCGCGGCGACGGCGTTGAGGTAGAGGATGGGGTAGAGGGAGAGGGTCTGCAGGAGGATGACGCCGAGGTACTGGCCACCGCCCAGCCAGTCGACGGGGCCGAGTCCGAACGCGGTGTTGAGCATCCCGTACGCGCCGAGGATCTGCTGGAAGCCGATGGCCCCGACGAACGGCGGCAGGATCATCGGCACCAGCACCAGCGACGTGAACAGCGCCTTGCCGCGGAACTCGAACTGGTTCGCGATCCACGCCAGCGGCAGCGAGACGAGCATGGCGAGGGCGGTCGTGCCCGTCGCGATCTTGAGGCTGTTGAAGAGCCCCTCGACGTAGACGGGGTTGCGGAAGACCCCGAAGAGGTACTTGAGCGTGAAATGCCCGTCCACCCGGAAGCCCCCCAGCACCACGTTCCCCAGCGGCCAGAAGAAGAGCAGCGAAAGGATGCCGGCCGTCAGGGCGAACACCAACCATGCCATGCGGTTTTTCATGGAACGGAGCATACGGCGCGGCGGCGCGGTTGGCGAGACGGATTTTTATCACGCAGAGGGGCAGAGAGGCAGAGGCGCAGAGGGCTTGGGGGAGAGAGAGAAAGGCTCACGCGGAGGCGCGGAGGCGCGGAGGGCTTGGAGGGGGAGAGGAGAGGGATGCTCACGCAGAGGGGCAGAGAGGCAGAGGCGCAGAGGGCTTGGGGGAGAGAGAGAAATGCTCACGCGGAGGCGCGGAGGCGCGGAGGGCTTGGAGGGGGGACGAGAGGGATGCTCACGCAGAGGGGCAGAGAAGCAGAGGCGCAGAGGGCTTGGGGAGGGAAGGGAGAAATGCTCACGCGGAGGCGCGGAGGCGCGGAGGGCTTGGGGAGGGAGGAGAGGGATGCTCACGCAGAGGGGCAGAGAGGCAGAGGCGCGGAGGGCTTGGAGGGGGAAGAGAGGAATGTTCTTGGGGGGGGGGGGAGAACAAGAGAGGTGGAATTTTTCAGCCCCAAAGAAACATGTTTTTCTCTCCGCGTCTCCGCGACTCCGCGTGAGAATGATTGTCCCCTTCCCCCCCTCTGCGCCTCTGCCTCTCTGCGCCTCTGCGTGATGAAGGTCAGGGTACCGCGTTCTCGCGGGGGGCGGCGGGGGTGGCGAGGTTGACGTAGGTGCCGTCGGGAGTGACGGTCTGCCAGACGACGCGTTCGCCGCCGGTGCGGACGTTGATGTCCTCGTAGGCGTTGTCGGTCAGGCGGAAGAGGACGTTGTCGGAAAGGTCGAGGACGACGGCTTCGGCATCCCAGTTGTCGATGTAGCTGCTCCAGGCGATGAGGCCGTCGGCGATCTGCGGGGCGAGGTCGTCCCAGGCGTTGGAGGTCAGCTTGATGGTGCGCTTGGCGTGGTAGTAGTAGATTTCGAAATCGCCGTCGTCGTCGACACCCTGCCAGACGATGTGCCCGTTCCAGATGGAGGGGGCGGCGTTTTCGGTGGAGCCGGTGGAGATCTTGGTGATGGCGCCGTTGTCCCAGAGGAAGATTTCGGCATTGACGGTGGGGTAGGCGACCCAGGCGACGAGGCCGTCCCAGACAACGGGCGACATGTCGTCGAAGTTGTTCTGGGTGATGGCGGTGGTTTCGCCGGTGGAGAAGTCGTGGAGGTAGATTTCGTAGTCGTGTCCGTCCCAGGCCTGGAAGACGAGCTGGGAGCCGTGGATGTCGGGGTTCTGGACGTAGAAGTAGTTGGTGGTGATCTGGGTGAGGTGGTCGTCGCCGGGCTTCCAGGCGACGAGGTCGTAGCCGTATGGCCAGGTCCGGGCGCAGAGGAAGGCGATGGCGGCGTCGGAGCCGACGGGGAAGGAGAAGGCGTGGTTGCCGGGGGTGATGCGGCGGATGGTTCCGTCGGGGGTGGCGAGGAGGACGTCGGGGGTCTGGCCGGTGGGCTGGGCGTTCTCGAACGTGGCGGAACGGTCGGGAACTCGGGTGGGGGGCGTGCCGGGGTCGGAACCCTCGGGGGGCGGGACTTCGGTGGTGGGGAGGGCGTGGCCGAAGAGGGAGGGATAGTCGTCTTCGAGCTTGCCCATGTCGGCGGTCTTTTCGGGAATGGCAAGCTGGAAGGGGATGGCGGACTGGTCGTCGATGGGACAGACGGCGGAGAAGAGGAGGTTGTCGCCGTAGACGACGGGGCGGAAGGCGTGGCCGGCGGCGAGGGGGCTGTCGCCGGTGCGGTTGGAAGCGGCGCCGTCCTTCCAGACGTAGATGTCGGTGGGGGTGGAGCCGTTTTCGTCGGCGCCGCCGACGGTCTGCTGCCACGCGACGAAACCGGTGGAGGAGATGGCGGGCTGGCGGGCCTGTCCGTTGGTGGGGGAGATGGTCTGGACGGTGAAGTCGCGCGCGCTGGCGGCGGCCGCGCAGAGGACGAGGGCGGCGAGGAGGGGGAGGGCGGTTTTCATCATGCGTCGGTGGCGGGGGCGTCGGCGGCGGGTTGGGCCTGTTCCTGCTGGCGGCGGGCTTTTTCGGCTTCCTGTTCGGCCTTGATGCGGGCTTTTTCTTCTTCCTCGGCGATGGAGCCGGGGGTGGGGACGCCGACGGTGCCGAGGGGCCAGTCGGCGCCTTCGATGTGTTCCTTGCTCCAGTGGCCGCCGGTGGAGGAGTCCTTCTGGGCGAAGGCGAGTTCCCACGGGAGTTCGCCGGCCTGGAAGGCTTTCTGCGCGGCGAGGTCGCGGCATACGCGCTCGATGGTCTTGAGGATGGCGTTGTTCTGGCGGCGGTTCTGGTCGGAGTGGACGCGGACGATCTTCTGCTCCTGCTTGATGGTCTGGTGGTCGATGAGGTCGACGTACTCGACGGCCCACCAGTTGTCGTTCATCTTGCCCCAGGACATTTCCTTGATGTAGCCGCCGTACTTGTCGTGGAAGATGGTGCGGGCGACGGTGGCGCTGTCGCGGCAGAGGGTTTCGACGTGGGAGGCGGAGCGGATGTCGGGGCAGATGAACATCCAGTCGCAGGAGCCCTTGTCGCCTTCCATGGAGCCGCGCACCAGGACGGTCTTGAGGGCGTTCTTGATGTTGGGCGGGGCGACTTCGGCGGGTTCGGGGAAGACGACGGCGTAGTAGAGGGGGGCCTCGACGATGCGGCGGGCGAGGGGGAGGATGTTGCCGTTGAGGAGGTCGAAGAGCAGCGCCATGTGGCTTTCGGCCTTTTCCTGTTCGCAGAAGATCACGACGTCGCGCCCGAGGAGGTGGACGAGGTTGTTGCCGAAGTTCCAGAGGGAGGGATCGAATTCCTGGGCGAGGTAGCCGGTGGCGTGGAAGCCGAGGCGTTCGCTCTTGGGGTCGGGGAAGCCGCCGATGGCGTAGATGGCGGGATCGAGGATGTCGTCGCCGGACTTGCGGTAGGTGACGACCATGGCGGCGACGTTGCCGAGGCGGAGGTTGGCGTCGGTGGCCATGCCGAGGTCCACGACGGACTTGAGCTGCTCGACGAGGTCGGGGTTGTCGCCGAAGAGCGAGCGGAGGTAGTTGTCGGAGAGGACGTCGTCCGCGGGGGCGCCCTCGACGGTTTCGCCGGATTCGAGGAGGTAGCGGATGTGGCGGCGCGCGGCGTCGCCGGTCCGGAAGAGGTCCCAGCCCCGGTACGCGACGATGCCGGCGGCGACGACGACCGCCAGCAGACAGAACAGCAAACTACGACCTAGAATTTTCCGCATGGTACCCTACTCCTGCAAGCATGGGGCCAACATACCCGCACGGAGGGGGGCAAGGCAAGCGGAAATCGCGCGCGGTAGAGCATTGCCGGCGGCGGGGTGGGGGATGGCCGGAGGGGGCAGCGGGGGGGCGGGAGAGAAAAAATGCCCGCAGGTGAAACTTTTCACTTGCCTTGTCGAGCGCTTTACCGGATGAATGGAGAGAGACCGGGACGGACCCGGCGGCAGGTACCAAAGAAGAAATCATGAAACGCAGGACCATCAAGGACATCGCCAAGGAAAGCGGTTTCTCGCTGAGCACCGTCTCCCTCGTGCTCAACAACCATCCCCGCATCAGCCAGTCCACGCGCGACCGCGTGATGGAGGTCGTCCGCAAGTACGAT
>JAFXQI010000104.1 GCA_017527155.1 Kiritimatiellia bacterium | reverse complement strand
GGGGAGGGGCGCACATTCGAGCCGAGGGGCCCCGGACCGCCCGCAGGGCGTGGACGGGGACACGGTTCGGGGGCGAGCAGCGCGTCCCCGACGGCACCCCCCGCCCCCCCATGCTTTCCACTAAATTCCCCGAAGAACCAAAACCTTTCGTCGGGCACTGTTTGAGGAACAGGAGGGCCCGGGGGGAGGGTCGCGCTTCCGCGCGACCTTGCGGGCGGTTCCGCACGAAAACATGCGGATTTCCCCGCTTTTTCCGTAATCTCACGCATCCCCGGGACGGGGGTTCCTGACACGCCGGGTCAGCGGGAGGGGGTGAAGGCCCAGAGGCAGGCGAGGCGCTCTTTCCAGCAACGGACGCGCGGGAGCGCGTCCCTCCCCGTGGGGGCCCAAGGGGAGGGTCGCGCTTCCGCGCGACCTTGTGGGAGGGAAGCCCGCGAAAAGCCGCATAATGCCCCCGGCCACGGAAAAGGCCGCCGGGGATGCCGGCGGCCTCGTGGCAGGGGCTGGCTGCGGGATCAGGCCTTGAGGCCCTTGTCGTGCATGGCGGCCTTGCGGGAGAGGCGGACTTTGCCGTTGTCTTCGACGCTCAGGCACTTGACCCAGATCTCTTCGCCCATCTTGACGACGTCTTCGGTGCGGTTGACGCGGAAGTCCGCCAGCTCGCTGATGTGGACGAGGCCTTCCTGCCCGGGCAGGAATTCGACGAAGCAGCCGAAGTCCTTCACGCCCGTGACCTTGCCGCGGTAGATCTTGTTGACCTCGGGCTCGGCGGTGAGGGCCTGGACTTCGCGCAGGGCGGCGTCGAGGTTGACCTTGTTGTTCGAGAAGATGGAGACCTTGCCGTCGTCCTCGATGTCGATCTGGGTGCCGGTGGTCTCGGTGATGTGGCGGATGTTCTTGCCGCCGGGGCCGATCAGGGCGCCGATCTTTTCGGGGTTGATGTTGACGACGACGATCCGCGGGGCGTACGGGGAGAGGTCCGCGCGCGGGGCCGGGATGGTGGCTTCGATCTTGTCGAGGATCTTCAGGCGGGCCTGGTAGGCGCGGTCGAAGGCGCCGGCGACGAGGTCCCACGCGAGGCCGCGGATCTTCAGGTCCACCTGGAAGCCGGTGATGCCCTTGCGGGTGCCGGCGACCTTGAAGTCCATGTCGCCGCAGTGGTCTTCGGCGCCGATGATGTCGGTCAGCAGGACGGGGTCCTTGCCTTCGCCGGTGACCAGGCCGATGGAGATGCCCGCGACGGGGCACTTGATCGGCACGCCGGCGTCCATCAGAGCGAGGGTGCCCACGCAGATGGAGGCCATGGAGGAGGAACCGTTGGAGCCCATGATCTCGGAGACGAGGCGGATGGAGTACGGGTAGTCCTCGGGGACGACCTGCCGGATGGAGCGCTCGGCAAGGGCGCCGTGGCCGATTTCGCGGCGGTTGAGGCCGCCCAGGCGCTTGACTTCGCCCGTGGAGTACGGCGGGAAGTTGTAGTGCAGGGTGAAGCGCTTCTTGATGGGACCGCCGGTGAGGCCGTCCATTTCCTGCTCGTCCTGGCCGGTGCCGAGGGTGCAGATGCCCATGGCCTGGGTTTCGCCGCGGGAGAAGAGGGCGCTGCCGTGCACGCGCGGGAGGATGGAGACTTCGGCGCTGAGCGGGCGGAGTTCGTCGGTGGCGCGGCCGTCCATGCGTTTGTGCTTTTCGAGGACGCCGTTGCGGACGAGCTCGATCTCGATGCAGTCGAAGAGCTTCTTGAAGAGGTTCTCGGTCATGACTTCTTCGCCGTAGGCTTCGACCATCTTGGGGAAGGCGGCGTCGAAGACGGCGGCCATCTTCTGCTGGCGTTCCTGCTTCTTGACGGTGAAGAGGGCGGCTTCGAGGTCGGCGGCGCAGATTTCGCGCAGCTTGGCGAGCTGGCCTTCGTCGGGGAGGGTCTCGGTGAAGACTTTCTTGGGCAGGCCCATCTTGGCGCGCAGTTCGTCCTGGGCGTCGCAGATCTTCATGACGGCTTCGTGGCCGAACTTCATGGCGGCGACCATGTCGGCGTTGGAGATTTCCTTGGCGGAGCCTTCGATCATCATGGGCAGGTCGTGGCGGCCGACGTAGACGAGGTCGAGGTCGCTGTCCTTCATCTGCGACTGGTCGGGGTTGAGCACGAACTGGCCGTTGATGCGGCCGACGCGGACGGCGCCGATCGGGCCGAGGAAGGGCAGTTCGCTGAGCTGGAGGGCGCAGCTGGCGGCGTTGATGGAGAGGATGTCGCTCTCGTTCTGGCCGTCGGCGGTGATCAGCATGTTGTTGATCTGGACGTCGTTGAAGAAGCCTTCCGCGAAGAGCGGGCGGATGGGGCGGTCGGTGACGCGGGCGGTGAGGATTTCCTTTTCGGTGGGGCGGCCTTCGCGCTTGAAGTAGCCGCCGGGGAAGCGGCCGGCCGCGTAGAAACGCTCGCGGTACTCGACCTGGAGCGGGAAGAAATCGATGCCCTCGCGGGGCTTGCTGGTGTTGGTGACGGCCGAGAAGACGATGGTCTCGCCCAGCTGGCAGGTGGCCTGCCCGGCGGCCTGGCGGGCCAGGAGCCCGGTCTCGAACGTCATGGTCTTGCTCCCGAGGGGGATGCTGACGGATGTGGTGTTTCTCATTTCTCTTTCCTTCTTCTTGCTTGCTTTCTTGCTACTGCTTCTGACTTGCGGAAATGGCGATCGGAAACGCGTTGCCACCCGGACACGGCGGAACCACGCGGCGCGTCGCGGCGCGTGGATGGGAAAAGCTTTTTGCGAAACTCCGCCCGTCAACGGCCGCGGCAGGGGCCGCCAGCGTGCCGGGGGCGGGGCGGGCGCGGGGTGCGCCGGCCCCGTTGGGGCGCACTAGCGGCGGAGGCCGAGGCTGGCGATGAGCTTCTGGTAGCGGGCGGTGTCGCTGCCCTTGAGGTAATCGAGGAGGCGGCGGCGCTTGCTGACCATCACGATGAGGCCGCGGCGGGAGTTGTGGTCGCCCTTGTGCGACTGCAGGTGGGCGGTGAGATCCTTGATGCGCCGGGTAAGGAGGGCGACCTGGACCTCGACGGACCCGGTGTCGTTCTCGTGCTGCTGGTATTCCTGGCGGATGGCGGCTTTGACTGTGCTGTCCATAATGTCTTTCTTGCCTAACGTCTTGCTTCTGGTTTTCGATTCGTTCGGGCGGGCACTTTACGCTTCCGCCGCCCCCGATGCAAGCCTTTTCCCCACCCCTGTCGCGTGGATTTCAAAACCGGAAATTTTGTGGAGATCAAAACCGGAATGGGTGGGGGCGTGGGACTGTCCTTTTCTGGGTACGGGTGTTCAGGTTCTGAGGAGGGTTGGATGGTCCGTGTAGAGGATGACCGGATGGG
>JAFXQI010000056.1 GCA_017527155.1 Kiritimatiellia bacterium | reverse complement strand
TTCGACGATGTTCTTGTCGAAGTTGACGAAGACGTCGAGGTGGTGGCGCAGGATGGCGGCGGAGAGGGTGAGGGCTTCGTCGGGGCTGATGCGGCCGTCGGTCCAGATTTCGAGGGTGAGTTTGTCGTAGTCGGTGCGGCGGCCGACGCGGGTGTTGACGACGTCGTACTTGACGCGGCGGACGGGCGAGAAGAGGGAGTCGATGGGAATCAGGCCGATTTCCTGCTCGGGCTTCTTGTTCCATTCGGCGGGGCAGTAGCCGCGGCCGGTCTTGACTTCGATTTCGGCGTCGAAGGTGCCGTCGGTGTCGAGGGTGCAGATGTGCTGGTCGGGGTTGAGGACTTCGACGGAGGCGTCGGTCTGGATGTCGGCGGCGGTGACTTCGCCGGGGCCCTTGACCTTGATGCGCAGGAGCTTGGGCTGGCGGGAGTAGAGTTTGAGGAGGACTTTCTTGAGGTTGAGGACGATGTCGGTGACGTCTTCGACGCAGCCCTTGATGTGGCAGAATTCGTGCTCGGCGCCCTGGATGCGGACGGAGGAGATGGCGGCGCCTTCGAGGGAGGAGAGGAGGACGCGGCGGAGGGAGTTGCCGATGGTGCGTCCGTAGCCGGCTTCGAAGGGTTCGGCGGTGAAGAGGGCGTAGGTGGGGGTCGCGGTTTTTTCGTCTTTTTGGACGAAGCGCGGCATCTCGAATCGGTTGAGTCGTGTGCTCATGGAGGGGTCCTTTCCAGCCCCGGGCGTTGGCCGGGGCGTATGGCGGTTTTCCTTTTGCTGGGTTGGGGGTTACTTGGAGTACAACTCGACGATGAGCTGTTCGTCGACGACGGGGGCGATTTCTTCGCGGGTCGGG
The DNA here is from genome assembly GCA_017527155.1 of Kiritimatiellia bacterium. GTDB lineage: Bacteria > Verrucomicrobiota > Kiritimatiellia > CAIQIC01 > Lenti-01 > CACXEY01. Next base: position 9,079 of record JAFXQI010000056.1, on the reverse strand, counting down.
ACGTGGGTGACGGTGGCCTTGAATTCGTTCTTGTCGACTTCAAGCCACGCGGGCCAGCCGCGGGATTCGGCGGCGTCGAGGTGGGCCTTGGAGAATTCGCGGCTCTTCTTGGCGTCGCGGGCCTGGATGACTTCGCCGGGCTTGCATTTGTAGGAGGGGATGTTGACCTTCTTGCCGTCGACGCGGACGTGTCCATGGAGGACGAATTGGCGGGCGGCGCGGCGGGAAGGGGCGAGGCCCATGCGGTAGACGATGTTGTCGAGGCGCAGTTCGAGGGCCTGGAGGAGGACTTCGCCGGTGACGCCGCGGGCGCGGCGGGCGCGGGCGAAGAAGAGGCGGAACTGGCCTTCGCGCATGCCGTACATGTTGCGGAGGCGCTGTTTTTCCTGCAGCTGGATGCCGTAGTCCTTCAGGCGGGGACGGCGGCCGGTGCCGTGGGGGCCGGGGACGCCGGCGCCCTGGTCGATGGGGCACTTCGCCATGTAGCAGCGGTCGCCCTTGAGGAAGAGTTTGAGTCCAACGCGGCGGCACTTCTTGCACACCGGACCAATGTATCTGCCCATTTGTGTATCCTTCTTCTATGCTTTGGGTGGAGATTGCGGTTCAGACACGGCGGCGCTTGCGGGCGCGGCAGCCGTTGTGGGGGACCGGCGTGATGTCGCGGATGCCGGTGATGGTCAGGCCGGCGGCCTGGACGGCGCGGATGGCGCTCTCGCGGCCGGAGCCGGGGCCCTGGACGAGGATTTCGACCTCGTGGAGGCCGTGGCCGAGGGCGACCTTGCAGGCTTCCTGGGTGACGACGGTGCCGGCGTACGCGGTGCTCTTGCGGGAGCCCTTGAAGCCGCAGCGGCCGCCGCTGCTCCAGGAGATGACGTTGCCGCGCGGGTCGGTGATGCTCACGGTGGTGTTGTTGAAGGAGGCGAGGATGTGGACGACGCCGACGGGGATGTTCTTGGAACCCTTGATGCGGCGGACGGCGATCTTGCCTTCGCCTTCGGCGGCGGGGGCGGCGGCATCGGCGGCGGGTGCCGCGGGGGCGGCGGCGGCCGGTGCGGCGGCGGCGGGGGCTTGCTTCTCTTCGGGAGCGGGTTTGGTTTCTTCGGCCATGGTCTACTCCTTTACTTGGTGGCAGCGTTGGCGGCGGCCTTGGCGGCGCTGCGGGCTTCCTTGCCGCGGACGGCGCCGACGGTCTTGCGGGGGCCCTTGCGGGTGCGGGCGTTGGTGGAGGTGCGCTGGCCGTGGACGGGCAGGCCCTTGCGGTGCCGGATGCCGCGGTAGCAGTTGACGGCGATGAGGCGGCGGATGTTGCCGTTGACTTCGCGGCGCAGGTCGCCTTCGACGACGTACTCTTCCTGCAGGAGCTTGGAGAGGGCGGCGATCTGTTCGCCGTTCAGGTCGTCGGCCTTGCAGGCCGGGTCGAGGCCGAGGCGCTCGACGACTTCCTTCGCGCGGGCGGGGCCCACGCCGTAAATGTAGCGGAGCGCGTATTCGATGCGCTTCTTGCCGGGGATATCGACACCAATCACTCTAGGCATGTTGTATTCCTTCTCTCTTCCTCTTCAACCCTGGCGCTGTTTGTGGCGCAGGTCGGTGCAGATGACGCGCACCACGCCCTTGCGGCGCACGATCTTGCAGCGCTCGCAGATCCGTTTCACTGATGTTCTGACTTTCATGTCTCTGTTTCCTGTTTTTTTGAAATCGACTGTATTTCGCCGCGCGAGAAGTCGAACGGCGACATCCGCACCCGCACCCGGTCGCCGGGCGCGCACCGTTGCGCCGCCGCAGGCGTATCCGCCTGCGGAAAGTACGCGGTGAACCCGTGGCCGTTTGCCAGTTCGGCGCGGAAAGCCCGACTGTCTATCACAGACAGCACCTCCGCGTCCAGCACAATATTTTCGTCCGTTGGCATTTTTTTCTCGCGGGCCCGCCGCGGCGCCTGGTGGGCGGTGGGGCGGCGGGGGCGGCCGGTGGGCGGGGGAACCCCGCGCGGTTCTAGCCAAGCAGCTCCAGCATGGCGTCGGCCGTGGCCTTGGGCGAGGCGGAGGCGTCGATGCGGACGAGGACGCCCTTCTTGTTGTAGAAATCGATGAGGCCGGCGGTCTGGCGGTTGTAGACTTCGAGGCGGTTGAGGACGGTGGCCTCGCAGTCGTCGGCGCGCTGGTAGAGCTCGCCGCCGCACTGGTCGCAGACGCCCTCGACCTTGGGAGGGATGTTGGCGACGTGGTAGACCGCGCCGCACTTGCGGCAGACGCGGCGGCCGCTGATGCGGCCCACGATGACGTCCTGCGGGACGTCCAGGAGGAAGACCTTGTCGACCTTGGCGCCGGCGCGGGCGAGGACCTCGTCGAGCATGACCGCCTGGGCGTCGGTGCGGGGGAAGCCGTCGAACATGTACTTGCCGTCGCCGTCCCTGGCGAGGCGTTCTTCGACGAGGCGCATGATGACGGCGTCGGGGACGAGCTCGCCGGCTTCCATGTAGCGCTTGGCTTCGAGTCCGGTGGGGGTGCCGGCCTTGACGGCGGCGCGGAGCATGTCGCCGGTGGAGACGTGGGTGTAGTGCGCGACGTCGCGGACGCGCTCGGCGAGCGTGCCCTTGCCGGCGCCCGGGGCGCCCAGAAGGATGATGGTTTGCATGATGTGGTCCTCCCGTCTTTGGGGGTTTCCCCGCTACATAAGGCATCGGGACGCGGGTTTCAAGCGAAATCGGAAAAAACCGCAGGAAATCGCGCAGGCCCGGTCCGGAGCGGCCACGGCCGGGCCGGTCGGCGCCGGGGCCGGCGGAGGAGAGACGGAGCGGTGCGGGGGACATCGTTCTCATGGGCATTGGATTGGTTGGAAAAACGGGAGAAATGGGGTGTTTTCCCGTAATCTCAAATGCATGGGAGGAGGCGGGGGGACGGGGCGCGGAAAGGGTTGTCGAATGCGAGGGTGATGGTAGAATGCGGGCATTCCGACACATCAACCCCGCAAGAGAGGCACATCATGGACATTTCCAAAGACATCCTGTACATCGGCGTCAACGACCACTCCATCGACCTGTTCGAGGGCCAGTACGACGTCCCCAACGGCATGGCCTACAATTCCTACGCCATCCTCGACGGCAAGACCGCCGTCATGGACACCGTCGACGCCCGCTTCCGCCACGAGTGGCTCGACAACCTCGAAAAGGCCCTCGCGGGACGCAAGCCCGACTATCTCGTCGTCCAGCACATGGAGCCCGACCATTCGGCGAACATCGCGGCCTTCATGGACGCGTTCCCGGCGGCGACGATCGTCTCGTCGGCGAAGGCGTTCGCGATGATGGGCAACTTCTTCGGCAAGCAGTGGGAGGACCGGCGGATCGTCGTCAAGGAAGGCGACACGCTGGCGCTCGGCCGGCACGTGCTGCACTTCGTGGCGGCGCCGATGGTGCACTGGCCGGAGGTCGTCGTGACCTACGACGAGGCCGACAAGGTGCTGTTCTCCGCCGACGGCTTCGGCAAGTTCGGCGCGCTGGACGTCGATGAGGACTGGGACTGCGAGGCGCGGCGCTACTACTTCGGCATCGTCGGCAAGTACGGCGCGCAGGTCCAGGCGCTCCTCAAGAAGGCCGCCGGGCTGGACATCCAGACCGTCTGCCCCCTGCACGGCCCCGTGCTCCGCGGCGGCGCCCTCGCGAACGCGCTCGCCAAGTACCAGATCTGGAGCGGCTACGAGGCGGAGACGGACGGCGTGTTCGTCGCCTACACCTCGGTCTACGGCCACACGAAGGAGGCCGCGCTGCGCCTCGTCGAGCTGCTCAAGGCGCGCGGCTGCCCCAAGGTGGGCGCCGCCGACCTCGCGCGCGACGACATGGCGGAGGCCGTCGAGGACGCCTTCCGCCACGGCAAGCTCGTGCTGGCGACGACGACGTACAACGCGGAAATCTTCCCGTTCATGCACACCTTCATCGACCACCTCGTCGAGCGCAACTACCAGAACCGGACCATCGGCCTGATCGAGAACGGCTCCTGGGCGCCGCTGGCCGCGAAGATCATGCGCGGGCGCTTCGAGAAGTCGAAGAACATCCGCTTCACCGACACCACCGTCCACATCCAGTCGGCCCTTTCCGACGCCTCGCGCGCCGAGCTGGAGGCGCTGGCGGACGAGCTCTGCCGCGAGTACGTCGCGCGGGCCGACGCCGCCACCCCCAAGAACGACCCGGCCGCGCTCAACAACATCGGCTACGGCCTCTACGTCGTCACGACCCGCGACGAAAAGGGCAAGGACAACGGCCTAATCGTCAACACCGTCGCGCAGGTGTCGGACAACCCGACCCGCGTCGCCGTCACCATCAACAAGCTCAACTACTCCCACCACGTCGTCAAGCAGACCGGCGCGCTGAACGTCAACTGCCTCAGCGAGGACGCCCCGTTCGAAATCTTCCAGCGCTACGGCTTCCAGAGCGGGCGCACGGCGGACAAGTTCGCGGGGGTGGAAGGCCTCTCGCGGACGTCGAACGGCCTGGCGGTGCTGCCGCGGCACGTGTGCGCGGTGCTGTCGCTGAAGGTCGAGCAGTACGTGGACATGGGATCGCACGGCATGTTCGTCTGCTCGGTGGCGGAGAGCCGGGTGCTTTCCTCGGCCCCGGCGATGACCTACGCCTACTACCACGCGAACGTGAAGCCGAAGCCGCAGCCCGCGGGCGGCCGCAAGGGCTGGGTCTGCAAGATCTGCGGCTACGTCCACGAAGGCGACACCCTCCCCGACGACTTCATCTGCCCGCTCTGCAAGCACGGGGCGGCCGACTTCGAGCCGCTGGCGTAGCGAGAGACGTGGGGGGGATGTCCGGTCTCATGGTCGCGCGGTCGCGCGGAAGCGCGACCCTCCCCGGCGCTTCGCGCATCAGAGAAGCAAGTTGCACATGAACGACGGCGGGGCTACGTCGCTACGCAGGGAGGGATTCGAATGCAGTCGATTGCACTCGATTGCAGTCGCCACGACGGCCGGCGTCAGGTGGCGGTGGCGGGGTGGAGGGCGCGGAAGAGGGCTTCGGCGTTGAGGGGGAGGGTGCGCAGGCGGGCGCCGGTCGCGGCTTCGATGGCGGTGGCGATCGCCGGGGCGAGGCCGTCCATGGGCATCTCGCCGAGGCCCTTTCCGCCGGGAGGGGCGAAGGTGTAGGGGTACTCGACGAACTGGATGTCCATTTCGGGGACGTCCAGGGCGGTCGGGATGATGTAGGTTTGCAGGCGGGCGGCGTCGAAGTTGCCGTTTTTGCCGATGGCGGTGCGCTCCATGACGGTGTAGCCGAGGGCTTGCACGAGGCCGCCTTCGACCTGGCCTTTCGCGGTCAGGGGGTTGATGACGCGGCCGATGTCCAGGATGGAGGTGATCTTGGTCACGCGCGGTTCGCAGGTGACGGGGTCGACTTCGACTTCGGCGACGTCCGCGGACCAGGAGTAGCCGGGATAGGCGTCGCCCTTGAAGGTGGTTTGGTTCCAGTCGGTGGTGGGCGGGAGGAGGAATTGGTAGGTGCCGCTGACGGGGGCCTTGGCGGAGGCCAGCATGTCGGCGGCGGCGCGGGCGAAGGGGATGGGTTTGCGGCCGTCGGAGTGCAATTGGGAGTGGTCGAGGCGGCAGGGGGCGCCGCGGAAGTATTGGGTGGACGCGAAGGTTTCGAGCTGGCGGCGGAGGTCGCATCCGGCGCCCCATACGACGTTGCCGACGACCATGGTGGTGCGGGAGGCGACGGTGGGGCCGGAGTTGGGGACCTTGGAGGTGTCGGCCAGCGGGAAGCGGATGCGGGTGGGGTCGAGGGAAAGGGCGTCGGCCGCGATTTGGGTGAAGATGGTGTGGACGCCCTGCCCCATCTCGGTGGAGGAGACGCGGATTTCGACGCCGGGTTTGCCGTCGTCGAGGGTCACGAGGTCGAGGCGGCCCTTGGCCTTGAATTTGGCTTCGCCGTCGCCGGTGAAGGCGGATCCGTGGCCGAAGAAGGAGATGCCGATGCCGTACAGTTTGTCCTGGCCCTTGCGGAGGGTGCCGTGGGAGCAGCGCTTGAGTTTTTCGGCGTAGCCGCTGCGGTCGAGGGCGGTCTTGAGGACGGCGGTGGTGCCGTTTTCGCCGGTGAGGAGCTGTCCGGTGGAGGTGCGCTGGCCGGGGCGGATGTGGTGCTTGAGGCGGTATTTGTGGGGCGCGAGGCCGCAGTCGGCCGCGATTTCGTCGATGATGGATTCGAGTCCCCAGATGGCCTGCGGGGCGCCGAAGCCGCGGAAGGCGCCGCACGGCATGGAGTTGGTCCGCACGACGCGCCCGCGGATGCTGACGTTGGGGCAGGCGTAGGCAAGGGCGCAGTGGAGGATGCCGCGGTACATGACGACGTCGGAAATGGTCAGGTAGGCGCCGCCATCGAGGAGGTAGTCGCAGTCGATGGCGGTCGGGGTGCCGTCGGTTTTGTAGCCGATCTTGAAGCGGACCCAGACGGGGTGGCGCTTGGGGGTGTAGAGGATGTCTTCGTTGCGCTCGTAGGAGATGCGCACAGGGCGGCGCGCCTTGAGGGCCGCCAGGGCGGCGTAGCCGGCGAGCATCGAGGGGTAGTCTTCCTTGCCGCCGAAGGCGCCGCCCATGGGGGTCTGCGCGACGCGGATTTTCTCGGTCGGCAGGCGCAGGGCGTCGTTGAGCTCGGTCGCCGGGAAGTAGGGGCACTGGATGGAGCCTTCGACGCGGATGCCGCCGTCGCGCTCGGGGGTCACGCAGAGGCCCTGGGGTTCGAGGTAGAGCTGCTCCTGGTGGCCGGCGCGGTACTCGCGCTCCATCACGCGGTCGGCCGCGCGGAAGCCCGCCGCGACGTCGCCCTTCTCGATGGTCTGTTCCTTGAGGTACTCCAGCGAGGCGGGGTCGGCCTTGAAGCGCTCGACGCCGTCGTCGAGGAGCCGCAGGAGCGGCGGGAGCGGGTCGATCGCGAACTTCACCGCGGCGGCCGCGGCGCGGGCCTTCTCGGGGGTCGGGGCCGCGACGACCGCGATGGGCTCGCCGCGGTAGCGGACTTCGGCGCCGACGGCCGCCATCAGCGGCATCGTGCGGTCGTGCATGTGTACGACGTTCTCGCCCGGGATGTCGGTGGCCGTCGCCACCGTCACGCCGCGCCAGTCGAAGGACGGGTCCTGGGTCACGCTCCTGAGGATGCCGCGCGGGACGTCCGAGCGGACCACGACGCCGGCGAGCGCGCGTCCGCGGGGGATGTCGCCGAGGTACTTCGTCGCGCCGCGGACCTTGTCCGCCGCGTCCACGCGGAGCATCTCCGAACCGACGTGCTCGAACCGCGGGGTTGCCGCCTTGGGTGCCTTTGCCTTTGCCTGTGCCATGATCGACCGCCTTGTGTTGGGGGCGTGCGCGCGCCGGCCGCTCCGGCGTGCGCTCCGCCATCCCTTCCTTACCCCATTCGCCGCGGCTTGGCAACGCGGAACCGCGGGGAAAGCGGGGCGGCACATCTCCGCTGCGTGCAAGCCCCCCGGATGCGGACCGGGACGAAGACGGGGCATGCCGGTGGGGACTGCGCGTCCGGGGGAAGCCCCTTTTCCCTTCGGGAGGGGCGTCCAGTCCAAGGCAATGTTCATGGGCAGGAGGATGGATGGAAAGAAGGGAAAAATGGAAGGATTTTCCTGTTTCCAAAAGATGAAGCGAGCCGGATGCGGGAGGGGATGGCGGGGTGGTTCGTCAGGGGCCGGAAGGCGGCGGGAGGGGATCGGCCGGGAGGAGGAGGAGGGTGCCGCGGTCGAGGTGGCGGAGGCGCTTTTTGGTGGGGGCGTCGCAGTGGCGGTGGAGGATGCGGAGGAGGGTGGTAGTGGCGTCGGGGAGGCAGGCGGGGACTTCGGTACGGCCTTTGAGGTCGTGGGCGGAGGAGAGAGTCCAGGCATGGGCGGGGAGGGGCGAGAGGGGTGGGCGCTGGAAGGCCAGGAAGGCGTAGTCGAGGCGGCGGAGGTCGCGGTGGAGGGCCGTGGAGAAGATTTGGAGGGTGCGGGGGATGGTCCAGGAGCGGACGCTGTGGCAGGGTTCGCCGAGGGGGCAGGCGGTGGTATGGGGGCAGGGCAGGCGGAGGGCGAGCGGGGGGAGATTCTCGATGGCCCACGCGCGGAGGGGGCGGAGCCAGTCGCCTTCGGCGCGGAGGAGGGGGTCGCAGAGGATCAGCCATCCGCCGGGGGCGATGGCGCGGGCGGCGGCGGCGAGTACGCGCTGGCGGGCTTCGGGCGGGAGTTCGTTGAGGACGTAGTGGAGGCTGACGAGGTCGAAGGTGGCGGCGGGCAGGGGGGCGGCGTCGGGGGCGGCCGGGTCGAGGCCGGGAAGGGGGGATGGAATGGTGCGGAGGGTGGCGGCGGGCCAGCGGGTGGGCCGGAGGGTGGAGAAGACGTCGCGGAGGAGGCGGAGGGCGGCGCGGGAGTGGTCGAGGGCGGTGGCTTGGAGGGGGGGCGGGGGAGTTGCAAGGGGGGTGAAATGGTCGAGGAGGGCGAAGAGGTCGGCACCTGTGCCGGAGCCGAGGGAGAGGAGGCGGAGGGGCGGCGGAGGTGTGGGCGCGGAGGGGGCAACGGGAGGGGGGAGGAGGTGGAGGATTTGGGTGGCGCGGGCGTAGGTTTGGGGGCCGAAGTAGAGGGTGTAGGCAAGGGCGTCGCGGGTGGTGCGGAGGTAGGGGGGCGCTATGCCGTCGGGGCGGGCGGTGGTGAAGCGGTCGACCAGGCGGGAGATGTCGGGGAGGAGCCGGTGGAGGGCGTCGCGGTCGGCAGTGGCGCAGGTCTCGGTACGGGCCAGGGCGAGCCAGGCGGTCTCGAGGGGGCCGGGAAGGGCGGCGGAGGGGGTGGGAGGGGGGAGGGTGATCATGGGTGGAGGAGGTGGTGGAGTTCGACTTGCTTGGTCCAGGGGATGATGTGGGTGCGCCAGAGGTGGTCGGCGAGGGCGGGGGGGAGGGTGGGGTGGTGGGCGCGGGCGTAGTCGGCGACGCGGCGGAGGACGCGCTCTTCGGCGGCGGAATCGGATATGCTGGGCATGCCCGAGAGGCGAACATTCTCCAGCATATCTTCGTTCACCCGCCGCACCTCTTCAGCAGTCAGCAGGTTGGCCTCTATGGCTA
>JAFXQI010000103.1 GCA_017527155.1 Kiritimatiellia bacterium | reverse complement strand
GGTCGGTGGCCTGCCAGAGGAAGGCGTTGGAGTAGGTGTTTTCGGTGTAAGTACCGTCGGGCTTGACAATTTTCCAGAGGCGCCCGGAGGGGTCGTAGACGTTGGAAACGACAAGGCCGTCGGCGTTGCGGGTCCAGAGGGCGCGGCTGGCGGGGTCGTAGGCGGCGGTGGCGACGGTTTGGCCGTTGAGGCGGGTTTCGATGCGGCGGTTCAGGGCGTCATACAGGAATTCGTTGGTAAATCCGCCGCGGCGGACGGTGGAGGCCAGGCGGCCATAGGCGTCGTAGGTGTTGGTCTGGGCAAGTCCGGCGGCGTCGGTGACGGAGGTGACGCGTCCGGCAGGGTCGTAGGTTTGGGTGGTGGTGTGGCCGAGGGCGTCGGTGACGGCGGTGCGGCGGCCGAGGATGTCATAAGTGTAGGAGGTGGTGTTGCCGCGGGCGTCGGTGACGGCGGCGAGGTGGCCTTCGAAGTCGTAGGAGTTTGACGTGACGTTGCCGAGGCGGTCGGTGTGGGTGGAAATGCCGTCGTAGACGTAGGTCCAGGATTCGGCGGTGCCGTCGCTGGAATAGGTACGGAGGACGAGGCGGTCGAGGGTGTCGTAGGTGTTGCTGATTACCAGACCGAGCGGAGTGGTTTCAGTGAGTTTGCGGCCCTTGGCGTCGTAGGTCCAGACGGTGACGGCGCCGAGGGGGTCGGTGGTGCGGATGCGGTTGCCGCGTTCGTCGTATTCGTGGGTGGTGACGCCGCCCGCGCGGTCGACGGACTGGGTGACGCTGCCGTAGCGGTCGTAGGCCCAGCGCTGCTCGGTGCCGTCGGGGTGGGGGAAAAGGGGCCAGACCCCTTTTGGGGGCCTCTTTGAGGCCCGCGCGGGCCCCACACCGGCGGCCACAAGCAGCGCGGCGGTCAAGAAAGGTTTCAATTTGAGTGACATCCTGGAGGTCCCTTCGGGGTGCAATCTTTCTTTGATTGGCAACTTACGGGACTCCGCATCGGGTGTCAACTGTTTTTTCGGGAAATTTTGAAATCACGTGATTTCATATGAAATATTGGTGTTTTATCGCGGCCGGAGTGTGATTCACCTTGAAAAAACAAGCGTGCGGGCCGGGTGGCGCAACGAAAGAGGGAGGAAGGCGGGAGGAGAGAGGAGGAAGGGAGGGCGCCCTGCGGGCGGGAAGTGGGAGAGGAGGCGGGAGGACAAGAGGCTCCGGCATTCCTCACGCGATCCTGACGCCGGGGCGCGACTTGGAAGTCGCACCTCCCAGGGCGGGGAATGGGGGCGGGAGATTATGGGAAATGGTGGGGGGTTCGGCTTGGGGTTCGCGGGTCTGGAGCTTCGCGGGCGGGACGCCCGCGGCCCGACGCCCTGCGGGCGCAAGGAAGATGGAAGAAGGGCGGTGCGCCCTGCGGGAGGGGGTGGGAAGGGAGCGGGCGCGTTCCTGAAGGTGGCAACTTGTTGTGTCAAGCGGCAGAGGTGGGAGCGATATGCTCACCGAGAAGTTTTCCAACATCGCCGTTTGGCCGTAACTTGGCCATTTGGGGGTAGGGGGGGTTGGAAGGATTGGCCCCCATTTAGCCCTTACACACCTCCATGGGTGGGGGGGACAGGGGTGGTCGAAGGGCTTTCTTGGACAAGATTTGGACGCATTCCAGCCCGAAGGGCCCTAAGGCCTATTGCCAGTGCTTTCTCCAACAACTCCTTGCGTTGCTGGTATTCCTCACTCAACACATAGCGTGTTCCAGACCCTATTCCATTCGGAATCAATATGTTGTGTTCGATGAACTTCTGGACGTAAAGACGGACTTGGCGGCGTGTCATGTGGCCTTCGAGGAGTTTCACGAAGTCGCCCATTTTGGCCGTTTTGTATTTCAGGAGATATGGTGCCACAAGGGCAAGCACCTGCTCGAAATCCCAGTCGCTCTTCATGGAATAATCAGCCGTGTTTCCCGTGAACTCGTAGTAACTGCGGCAGAGAACATAGGTTTGGCCCTTGGTCCGACCGCGCTTTTCAATCAACTTCCGGGTGAAGAGCTTCTCGATTGTGCGCCTGTCAAGTTCCGCCGGTTTTTTCCCGTCCCGAATTTTTGCCAACGTCAGAATCTCAAACACGGACAACTTCCGTTCGTCCGGCAAATCTTGTTGTACGGCTTTGACAAACAAGGCAAAGCCAGGATCCCTCATGGCAGCCCGCAAGGTCAATTCGACCTTGAAGTCATCGCTATTCGAGTAGTCCGGCGCCTGTTTGCCTTCGGAGAGTGTATCGTAGAAGATTTTATCCACGCCCTGACCGGAGCGTTCGACGATGCCGGTTTTGGACAGAACATCGGCCAACAGGCGGTTGCGCGGCGTGCTCGGAACAGTCAGCAGGTTCGCGAGCGTCACACCGTGGGGAAATCCCCCTGCATTGATTACGGTCATGCATTGGGGATATAGCTTTATCAGCGTTTCGCTTGTGCTGCGGTAATCGCGGTGGGCTATCGCATTGTTGATGGATTCGCGGATAACCTCTTCGTTGAAATAGGGAACATCGAAAATGTACGGACCTTCCTTGACCGGAAAAATGCCATTGCGGAGGTTTATATCGTGCCACAATTCATCAATCATCAGGTAGAACGGCTTGCGGTAGGCCACACGATTGTCGAAATGAATTTGGGCTTCGGTCCCCCTGTATTCCAACATGACGGCGGCTTGGGGGAGGAATTTCTGCAAGGCCGTTTCTTTCCCGACAAGAATCATGCCTCCATTCGTCACTCCCCCATCAACAACCAACTCAAGGTCCGACAGAATCTGTTCCTTGCCAAGGGAGAGAAACTTCGTGTTTTTCTGTTTTGCCGCATACTTTTCACGCATGACTTGGATTGCCGCATCATCCAAATCTTCAATCGTAGCTCCCTCGCAAATCTGCTGGGAAAAATCCGGCTCCACTTCTTGCAGGATTTTGCGGTACTGTTCGTCGGACATGGGCTTCAGTTCTTCCCCGACACGCATCAAGGCAACGTCTTCGAACTTGTAGACTTTTCCTGAGGGACGGGGTGGAACTTCAATCACGACAACTCTGCCGACTTGGGCAGTTGGATTGCTAAAAAGCTCATATACGGTCGGACGAATGCCGGTATCACGGTAAATGCTCGCCTCCAAGGCCCCCAAACCGTTCATTGCCTGGCTGGTACCCACCACCTTGTGGGGGTGTTTGTCATCCATGCCGAGGACAAGTGCTCCGCCGTTTTCGTTGCACAGGGCTGTGACATAACCCAAAATGCACCTACGTCGCTCACCGGGCTTCGTGCGCGAGCCTCCATCGTAGGCAAAGTTACCCCCTTCTGCCCGCTTGAACTCCACTTTGTCTTCCGACTCCCGCGCATTCACGAGCAGCTCGATTGTCCATTTGTGGTTATTGTCCATTCAAACTCCCTGCAACCGGAAAACCCACATTCTTTCCTTCGCCAAGACAATAACGCTACTGGTGGACCGCGAATGTGTCAACTTTTTCGTCTCTGAAAACGGGGATGCAAGACGGGCTGACATTCCCGTCCGCCCAGTACTTGGAGACAGAGATTGTCCACAAACTTCAAGTGTCCACAAACATCAATACAAATATCAATATAAAGAAAAGGCCGCCCAGAAAAGGGCGGCCTTGGCGTCGCTGGAGCGGTGGGCGGTGGGTTAGACCGGGGCGGCGGCGGGGTCGGGTTCGGCAGGGGCCGCGGTGGGGAGGGTGTCGGGGAGGAGGTCTTCGGCGGGGATGGGTTCGGCGAGGGGGACGAGTTTGATGTTGCGGTACATGCTGAAGCCGGTGCCGGCCGGGATCATGTGGCCCATGATCACGTTTTCCTTGAAGCCGTGGAGTTTGTCTTCGCGGGCCAGGGTCGCGGCGTCGGTCAGGACGCGCGTGGTGTCCTGGAAGGACGCGGCGGAGATGAAGCTCTCGGTCTCGAGGGAGGCCTTGGTGATGCCCAGGAGGAGCGGGGAGGCCTCGGCCGGCGTGCGGCCTTCTTCGGCCATGCGCTGGTTGACTTCGAGGAAGGTCTGTTTTTCGACCTGTTCGCCCCAGAGGAAGCCGGTGTCGCCGGGTTCGGTGATGCGGACTTTGCGCAGCATCTGCCGGACGATGATCTCGATGTGCTTGTCGTTGATTTCGACGCCCTGGAGGCGGTAGACCTCCTGGACTTCGTTGACGAGGTATTCCTGGAGTTCCTGCGGGCCGCAGACTTCGAGGATTTCCTGCGGGACGACGGGGCCTTCGGTCAGGGGCTGGCCCTTGCGGACGTGGTCGCCGGCGTACACGACGATGTGCTTGTTGAGCGGGATGAGGTGCTCTTCGACGTCGTTGGTGACGGGGTCGCGGACGAGGAGTTTGCGGCGGCCGCGGGCGTTGCCGCCGAGCTCGACGATGCCGTCGATCTTGGCGATTTCGGCGGCGTCCTTGGGCATGCGGGCCTCGAAGAGTTCGGACACGCGCGGCAGACCGCCGGTGATGTCCTTGGTGCGGGCCTGTTTGCGCGGGGTCTTGGCGATGACGGCGCCGGCGTAGATTTCGGAATCCTTGGCGACGACGACGTGGGCGCCGGCGGGGATGGTGTAGGAGGCGAGGATGTTCTTGCGGTCGGCGGGGTCGCGGACGAGGACCTGCGGGTGGATTTCGTCGCGGTGTTCGAGGACGACGATGTCTTCCATGCCGGTGGCTTCGTCGACTTCCTTGCGGACGGTGACGCCGACGATGAAGTCGCGGAAGTCGATCTTGCCCGCGAATTCGCTCAAAATCGGTACGTTGTAGGGGTCCCACTTGGCGATGGATTCGCCCTTCTTGACGGTGCCGCCGTCGGGCGCGGCGAGGATGGAGCCGAGCTGGATGGCGTGGCGTTCGAGTTCGCGGCCGTCCTTGTCGTAGAGGCCGATCATGCCGGTCTTGTTGAGGACGATGTCGTGTCCGTCGGGGCCCTTGACGGTGTAGAGTTCTTCGTAGCGGACGGTGCCGTCGTGCTTGACGAGGATTTCGGGCTGCTTGAACGTGCTGGAGGCGGTGCCGCCGATGTGGAAGGTCCGCATCGTCAGCTGGGTGCCGGGTTCGCCGATGGACTGGGCGGCGATGATGCCGGTGGATTCGCCGAGGACGGCGGGTTTGCCGTTGGCGAGGTTGCGGCCGTAGCACTTGGCGCAGATGCCGCGCTTGGATTCGCAGGTGAGGACGGAGCGGATCTTGACGGATTCGAGGCCGGCGCGGACGATTTTCTCGACGACGCGTTCATCGATTTCGTTGCCGGCGGCGACGATCATGTCGCCGGTCTTGGGGTCGCGGATGTCGTCGAGGGCGGTACGGCCGAGGATGCGCTGGGCGAGGGGGACGAGTTCGTCGTCGCCCTGCATGATGGCGTGGACTTCGATGCCGTTGAGGGTGCCGCAGTCTTCTTCGACGATGATGACGTCCTGGGAGACGTCGACGAGTTTGCGGGTCATGTAGCCGGACTCGGCGGTCTTGAGGGCCGTGTCGGCGAGGCCCTTGCGGGCGCCGTGGGTGGAGATGAAGTATTCGAGGACGCTGAGGCCTTCGCGGAAGTTGGCGAGAATGGGGCGCTCGATGATTTCGCCGGAGGGCTTGGCCATGAGGCCGCGCATGCCGGCGAGCTGGCGAATCTGCTGTTTGTTGCCGCGGGCGCCGGAGTCGACCATCATGAAGAGGGGGTTGACGTCGTCGCGGGATTCGTTGAATTCCATGGCGCGGAACATCAGGGAGGCGATTTCGTCGGTGGCGTGGGTCCAGATGTCGATGATCTTGTTGTAGCGTTCGCCGTCGGTGATGATGCCCTTGCGGTACTGGCCTTCGGCCTCGTTGAGCTGCTTGCGGGCGGCTTCGATGGTCTTGGCCTTGGCTTCGGGGACGATCATGTCGACGATGCCGATGGAGATGCCGGCGCGGGTGGCGTTCTCGAAGCCGAGGTTCTTGACGCGGTCGAGGGTGTGGACGGTTTCTTCGTGGCCGGCGACCTGGTAGCAGTGGCGGATGAGTTCTTCGAGGCGCTTCTTGGGGACGGGGGCGTTGTAGAAGCCCATGCCGACGGGCCAGATTTCGTTGAAGAAGACGCGGCCGACGGTGGTGGTGATGACGGATTCGTCTTTCTTGCCGTACTTGGTCTCGGTCTGGTAGTCGGGGTTCTTGAAGCGGATGCGGGAGTGCATCTTGAGGGCGCCTTCGTCGAAGGCGGTGTGGACTTCGGCGGCGTCGTTGAAGAGGGGCAGGTGCTCGGGGACGGCGTCGGCCTTGGCAGCGGACTGCTGGCGGGCCTTGATGCGGTCGGCCTGGGAGTCGACGGTGAGGTAGTAGCAGCCGAGGGCGATGTCCTGGGTCGGGGTGGTGATGGGCTTGCCGGAGGAGGGGGAGAAGATGTTGTTGGGGGCCAGCATGATGAGCTTGGACTCGAGCTGGGCCTCGACGGAGAGGGGGACGTGGACGGCCATCTGGTCACCGTCGAAGTCGGCGTTGTAGGCGGTGCAGACGAGGGGGTGGATGCGGATGGCTTCGCCTTCGATGAGGACGGGCTCGAAGGACTGGATGGAGAGGCGGTGCAGCGTCGGGGCGCGGTTGAGCATGACGGTGTGGCCGCGGGTGACTTCTTCGAGGATGTCCCAGACCTGGTCCTCTTCGCGCTCGATCATCTTCTTGGCGGAGCGGACGGTGTGGACGACGCCCATGGCCTTGAGGCGGCGGATGATGAAGGGCTCGAAGAGGACGAGGGCCATCTTCTTGGGCAGGCCGCACTGGTTCATGTTGAGGGTGGGGCCGACGACGATGACGGAGCGGCCGGAGTAGTCGACGCGCTTGCCGAGGAGGTTCTGGCGGAAGCGGCCCTGCTTGCCCTTGAGCATGTCGGCGAGGGATTTCAGCGGGCGGTTGGCGGCGCCGGTGACGGCACGGCCGTGGCGGCCGTTGTCGAAGAGGGCGTCGACGGCTTCCTGGAGCATGCGTTTTTCGTTGCGGACGATGACGTCCGGGGTCTTGAGCTGCAGGAGGTTCTTGAGGCGGTTGTTGCGGTTGATGACGCGGCGGTAGAGGTCGTTGAGGTCGCTGGTGGCGAAGCGGCCGCCCTCCAGGGGGACGAGGGGCCGGAGGTCCGGCGGGATGACGGGCAGGACGGTCAAAATCATCCACTCGGGGCGGGTGTGGGAGGTGCGGAAGGAGTCGATGATCTTCATCCGCTTGGTCAGCTTCTTGCGGGTCTGCTTGGAGCGGGTCTTTTCGAGTTCGCCTTCGAGGCGTTCGAGCTGCTCTTCGAGGTCCATCTTGGCGAGGATGTCGCGGATGCCTTCGGCACCCATCTTGGCGACGAAGGATTCGCCGTATTTGTCGAGCATTTCGTGGTATTCTTCCTCGGAGAGGGTCTGGCCTTCGCGGAGGGAGGTGTCGCCGGGGTCGACGACGACGAATTTTTCGTAGTAGAGGACGCGCTCGAGTTCCTTGGTGGGCATGTCGAGGACGGCGGCCATGCGGCTGGGGGCGCACTTGAAGAACCAGAGGTGGGAGATGGGGACGGCGAGTTCGATGTGGCCCATGCGCTCGCGGCGGACGCGGGCCTGGGTGACTTCGACGCCGCAGCGGTCGCAGACGATGTTCTTGTTCTTGATGCGCTTGTACTTGCCGCAGGAGCATTCCCAGTCCTTGGTGGGGCCGAAGATGCGCTCGCAGAAGAGGCCGCCCTTTTCGGGCTTGAAGGTGCGGTAGTTGATGGTCTCGGGGTTCTTGACCTCGCCGTGGCTCCACTGCCGGATGGTCTCCGGGGCGGCCAGGGTGATGGTGACGGAATCGAAGCCGGGACGGGACTCGAAGCCGAAGGGGGCGACGGGAGCGACGGGAGCGACGGGAGCGACGGGCTGGACGTTGGTATCAGTTGTTTCCACCGGGATGCCTCACTTTCAGAATGCCATTCTCACTGCAAAACGGGTGCGGGGAGGGGGGACGGCGCGGCCGTCCCCTACTCCACCTCGGAGTGCTTCACGCGGATGTCCAGGGCGAGGCTCTGGATTTCCTTCATGAGCACGTTGAACGACTCGGGGATGCCGGCGTCGAGGGTGTTGGTGCCCTTGACGATGGACTCGTAGATGCGGGTGCGGCCGGTCACGTCGTCGCTCTTGACGGTCATCAGTTCCTGGAGGGCGTAGGCGGCGCCGTAGGCTTCCATGGCCCAGACTTCCATTTCGCCGAAACGCTGGCCGCCGTACTGGGCCTTGCCGCCGAGGGGCTGCTGGGTGACGAGGCTGTAGGGGCCGACGGCGCGGGCGTGGATCTTGTCGCTGACCAGGTGGTGCAGCTTGAGCATGTACATGACGCCGACGACGACGCGCTGGTCGAAGGGTTCGCCGGTGCGGCCGTCGTAGAGGACGGTCTTGCCGTCTTCGGGCAGGCCGGCCTTCTTCATCATGGCCCAGATCTCGGACTCGGGGCAGCCGTCGAAGACGGGGGTCGCCGCGTGGACGCCGAGGATCTTGCAGGCGATGCCGAGGTGGGTCTCGAGGACCTGGCCGACGTTCATTCGGGACGGCACGCCGAGGGGGTTCAGGACGACGTCGACGGGCTGGCCGTTGGGCAGGAAGGGCATGTCTTCCTCGGGCAGGATGCGGGCGACGACGCCCTTGTTGCCGTGGCGGCCGGACATCTTGTCGCCGACGCTCAGCTTCTTCTTGCTGGCGATGTAGACCTTGACCTGCTTGATGATGCCGGCATCGGTCTCTTCGCCGCTTTCGAGGCGGAGTTCGAGGTTTTCGCGCTCTTCCTTGAGCTGTTCGAAGCGGCCGGTGTATTCGCCGATGATGCTGGTGATCTTCTGCTGGATGGGGCTGGGATCGATGGCGATGACGTCGTAGGCGGCGGCGAGCTTGCGGAGGAGGGTCTTGGTGATCTTGCGGTTGGCGGGGATGACGACTTCGCCGGTCTGGCCGTTGAGGACGTCCAGCGGGATCTTCTCGCCGAGCAGGATGTTGGAGAGGCCGTCGGTGAGCTGCTCGCGGAGGTCGGCTTCACGCTTGGCGAGTTCGTCTTCCTTCTGCTTCTTCTGCTTGCGCAGGTCGGCGGAGGAGACGGTCTTGCCCTTGGGCTGGATGTCGCGGCTGGTGGCCTTGACGTCCATGACGATGCCGTAGGTGCCGGAGGGGACGGTCAGGGAGGTGTCGCGGACTTCGGCGGCCTTTTCGCCGAAGATGGCGCGCAGGAGCTTCTCCTCGGGGGCGAGTTCGGTCTCGCTCTTCGGGGTGATCTTGCCGACGAGGATGTCGCCGGGCTTGACTTCGGCGCCGATGCGGATGACGCCGTCGGCGCCGAGGTTCTTGAGGGCCTCTTCGCCGACGTTGGGGATGTCGCGGGTGATTTCCTCGGGGCCGAGCTTGGTGTCGCGGGCGCCGCATTCGAACTCCTCGATGTGGATGGAGGTGAATACGTCTTCGGCGACGACGCGCTCGTTGATGAGGATGGCGTCTTCGTAGTTGTAGCCGCACCAGGGCATGAAGGCGACGACGGCGTTGCGGCCGAGGGAGAGCTCGCCCTCGTGGGTGAGGGGGCCGTCGGCGAGGACGTCGCCCTTGGCGATCTTCTGGCCCTTGGCGACGATGGGGTGCTGGTTGATGCAGGTGCCGCCGTTGGAGCGGGTGAACTTGCGCAGCTTGTATTCCTGGTAGTCGGCCTGCGGGGTCTTCTTGGTCGGCATGGAGCCGTCCTTGGAGACGACGATGCGGCCGGCGTCGACGTAGGCGACCTTGCCGGCTTCGCGGGCGGTGACCATGACGCGGGAGTCGCGGGCGACGCGGCCTTCGATGCCGGTGGCGACGAAGGGGGCCTCGGACTTGAGGAGCGGGACAGCCTGGCGCTGCATGTTGGCGCCCATGAGGGCGCGGTTGGCGTCGTCGTGCTCCAGGAAGGGGATCAGCCCGGCGGCCACGGAGACGACCTGCTTGGGCGAGACGTCCATGTAGGTGACGCGGGAGGATTCGAGTTCGAGGAATTCGCCCTTGTAGCGGCCGGCGACGGTCTTGCGCTGGAAGGAGCCGTCCTCGTTGAGCGGGGCGTTGGCCTGCGCGATGACGTACTTTTCTTCCTGGTCGGCGGTGAGGTAGTCGACCTGGTCGGTGACCTTGCCGTCGACGACGCGGCGGTACGGGGTCTCGATGAAGCCGAACTCGTTGACGCGGGCGTACATCGAAAGCGAGGAAATGAGGCCGATGTTCGGACCTTCCGGCGTTTCGATCGGGCAGATGCGGCCGTAGTGCGAGGAATGCACGTCGCGGACTTCGAAGCCCGCGCGCTCGCGGCTGAGGCCGCCGGGGCCCAGGGCGCTCAGGCGGCGCTTGTGGGTCAGCTCGGCCAGCGGGTTGGTCTGGTCCATGAACTGGCTCAGCTGGCTGCGGCCGAAGAAGTCGCGGATGACCGCGGCGAGGGCCTTCGGGTTGATGAGCTTCTGGGGGGTGAGCTTTTCGGTGGTGGAGTCGAAGACCGTCATCTTCTCGCGGACCAGCCGCTCGGTGCGGCTGAGGCCGACGCGGCACTGGTTCTCGACGAGTTCGCCGACGGTGCGGATGCGGCGGCTGCCGAGGTGGTCGATATCGTCCAGCGTGCCTTCGCCGTTGCGCAGGCCGATGAGGTAGCGGATGGCGGCGACGAAGTCCTCCTTCTCCAGCGTGCGCGTCTCGTTGTCGGCGGGGCGGCCGAGGGCCTGGAGGAGGGCGCCGAGCTTCTGCTGGATCTTGTAGCGGCCGACGCGGCCGAGGTCGTAGCGGCGGGAATCGAAGAAGAAGCGCTTGAGCATCTGCCGCGCGTTGGAGGTCGTGGCGGGGTCGCCGGGGCGCAGCTTGCGGTAGAGGTCCTTGAGCGCGTCGTCCATGCTCGCGGTGGGGTCCTTGCGGACGCTCTTGAGGAAGAGGCCGCCGTCCCACTCCACGTTCACGGCCGCCAGCGTCGAGATGCCGGCCGCCTTGAGCTGCTTGAGCAGGTCGGCCGTCACCGGCTCGAACCGCTTGACGAGCACCGTCTCGCTGTCGGCGTCCTTGACGTCGGCCTTGACGACGCGGTTCTCCAGCTGCTCGGGGCGGGGCCTGGAGACGTTGATTTCCTCGAAGGTGTAGAACAGCCCGAGGAGCTCCTCGTCGGTCCCGTATCCCAGCGCGCGCAGGAAGGTGGAGGCCAGGAATTTCCGGCGCCGCTTCTTGCGGTCGAGGTACACGTTGAGCAGGTCGGAGGTGTCGAACTGCACTTCCACCCACGCGCCGCGGTCCGGGATGATCCGGAACGAGTGCAGGAGGGTGCCGTTGGCGTGGACGCTGCTTTCGAAGCAGATGCCGGGGCTGCGGTGCAGCTGGCTGACGATCACGCGTTCGGCGCCGTTGACGATGAAGGTGCCCTGCTCGGTGATGAGGGGGACTTCGCCCATGAACACGGTCTCCTCGCGGACCTCCGACTCGCTCTTGAGGCGGAACGTCACGTGGAGGGACGCGGTGTAGGATTCGCCTTCCTTCAGGCTGTCCACCCACGACACCTTCGGCGGCGTGATTTCGTACTTCACGAAGTCCAGCGAATAGTTCCCGTCGTAGCTCTCGATGGGGAACGTTTCCTTGAACACCGCCTGCAGGCCGATGTCGCGCCGCTTGTTCGCGGGCGTGTCAAGCTGCAGCAACTCCTCGTAGGACTTGGTCTGGATCTCGATGAGATCCGGCAAGCCCACCACATCCTTCAACGTGCCAAAATTGATCCGATCGACCATGCCGTGCACCTATCTTTCGTAACGGGACCCCAAAAAAACGAAACGACAGCCGAACCCCGGCGCGCCTTCCTGGCGGCCGGGGAACGACTCGATGACAACCGTTCGGGTGTTACTTGATGGTGACTTGGGCACCGGCAGCTTCCAGCTGCTTCTTGATCTTCTCGGCTTCGTCCTTCGCCACGTTTTCCTTGACGGCCTTCGGGGCGCCTTCGACCAGTTCCTTGGCTTCCTTGAGGCCCAGGCCCGTGATCGCGCGGACTTCCTTGATGACGGCGATCTTGTTGCCGCCGACGGCGGTCAGCTCGACCGTGAACTCGGTCTTCTCTTCGGCGGGGGCGGCGGCGCCGGCGGCCGGGGCGGCGGCCACGGCCACGGGGGCGGCGGCGGAAACGCCGAGGCGCTCTTCGAGGGCCTTCACCAGCTGGGAGAGCTCGAGGACGGAGATCGTCTCGATCCAATCCACGAATTCGGCCATCTTTCCTTCAAGTTTGATTTCTTCGCTCATGACGTTATGTCTCCTGTTTGTTTTTTAAACCGATTGTGTTTGCTTGTTCCGGCGCGGGGGAATCCGCGCCGCGGGTTCAGGCCGCGCCTTCGCCCTTCTTGTCCGCCGCGGCCTTGAGCACGTAGACGAGGCTCGCGAGCTTCTGGCTGAACACGCCGACGAGGTTGCTCATCGGGGCGGCCAGCGTGGCCACGAACATGCCCTGCAGCGTCTTCTTCGACGGCAGCGTCGCCAGGTGTTCCACCTGTGCCGCGGTCAGCGCCTCGCCGTCCATCCAGCCCATCTTCACCGAGAGGATCTTCTGTTCCTTGATGAAGTCCTGGACAATCTTGGCGGTGGCGGCCGCGTCTTCCGCGCCGAACACCAGGGCGGTCGGGCCCTTGAGGGCGGCGTCGAGGCCGTCCATCCCCAGTTCGCCGGCGACCACCTTGAAGAGGCGGTTGGGGACGACCTGGAAGCGGGTCTTCTGCTCCGCGAGCTTGCGGCGCAGCGCGATCGTCTGCTCGGTGTTGATCCGGGAGAAGTCGACGAAGATGATGTACGTGGCTTCGGAAACCTGCTGCTTGATTTCCGCGACGATGGCTTGTTTCTCTGGTCTCATGGATTCCTTGCTCCGTTGGATTGTGGGAAGGGGGTGTTCCTCACGCCGTCACGCGCGGATCCAGCCGCAGGCCGGGGCCCATCGTGGAGCTGACGCTCGCGCGCTTGATGAAGAGGCCCTTGGCCGCCGCCGGGCGCGCCGCGTTCAGCGCGTCGATGACCGCCTTGCAGTTGGCGCAGAGCGCGTCGGCCGCGAAGGACATCTTGCCGAAGGGGACCATGACGTTGCCGTGGCGGTCCATGCGGAACTCCACGCGGCCGGCCTTGCAGGCCTTGACGGCGGTGGCCGTGTCGTCGCTGACGGTGCCGGTCTTGGGGTTCGGCATCAGGCCGCGGGGACCGAGGACCTTGCCGAGCTTGCGGACTTCCTTCATCGCGTCCGGCGTGGCGATGGCCACGTCGAAGCCGGTGAAGCCTTCCTTGACCTTGGCGAGCATGTCCTCGAAGCCCACGTATTCCGCGCCGGCTTCCCGGGCCGCGTCGGCGGCGGGGCCGTTGGCGAAGACGAGGACGGTGACCTTCTTGCCGGTTCCGTTGGGGAGGACGACGGTGCCGCGGACGGCCTGGTCGCTCTTGGTGGGGTCCACGCCGAGGCGGAAGGCGACTTCGGCCGTGGCGTCGAACTTGGTCGTGGGGTTGTCCTTGAGGAACTGGATCGCCCCTTCGAGGGTGTACAGGGTCTCGCGGTCGACCTTTTCGGCGACCTTCGTGTATTTCTTTCCGTGACGTGCCATGATGCTGTCCTCTATTCCACTTCGATGCCCATGCTGCGGGCCGTGCCGGCGACCATGCGGGCCGCGTGCTCGGCGTCGTCCGCGTTCATGTCCTTCGCCTTGATCTTGGCGATCTCCAGCAGCTGCGCCTTGGTGACCTTGCCGACCTTGTCGCGGTTGGGGACGCCGGAACCCTTGGCGATGCCGGCCGCCTTCTTGAGCAGGCTGGCCGCCGGGGGGCTCTTGGTGATGAAGGTGAAGCTCTTGTCCTGGTAGACCGTGATGACCACCGGGATGATCATGCCCGCGTCCTTCTGCGTGGCGGCGTTGAACGCCTTGCAGAACTGCATGATGTTCACGCCCTGCTGGCCGAGGGCCGGCCCCACCGGAGGCGCGGGATTCGCCTGCCCGGCCGGAATCTGCAGTTTTACGATGCCTGTGACTTTCTTTGCCATTTTTCCGTCCAATCCGGGCCTAGTCTTCGGCCCGTTCCACTTGCCAATATTCCAAATCCACCGGGACCTCGCGGTCGAAGATCAGCACCGACACCTTCAGGCGCCCGTGCTCCGGATCGACTTCTTCCACCACCCCGGACTGCCCCATGAACGCCCCGTCGGTCACCTTGACCTTCTCCCCGGGCTCGAAATTCACCTTCAGCTTGATGCCCCGGTCGCCCTGGTCCTGGATCTGGGCCATCATCTGGTCCACCTCGCTCTGGCGCATCGGCTGCGGGCGGTTGCGGTCGGAGCCGACGAACCCGATCAGGCCGGGCGTCGCCTGGATGTAGAGCCAGGGCTTTTCCATCAGCGCCCCGTCGTCGTCGTAGAGCGCGAGCTCGATGAAGACGTACCCGGGGTAGAGCTTGCGGACTACCGTGGTCTTCTTGTTGTTCTTGATCTCGGTGACCTTCTCCGTCGGCATGAGCACCTGACCGACGTATTCCTGCATTTCTTCCTGCTGGATGCGCTTCTCCAGGTTTTCCCGCGCCTTCCCTTCCTGGCCGGAAAGCGCCTGCAGGACGTACCACTTCTTTTCCATGGCCGCTTCCCGCCTTTACCCGAGGATCCAGCGGACCAGCTGCCGCAGCACCACGTCGCAGACCGCGACGAACCCGCCGAGCAGCGCCACCGAGATGATGACCACCACCGTCGAATCGAACAGCTCCGGGCGCGTCGGCCAGGCGCTCTTCTTCAGTTCCGCGTTCACCTCGCCGACGAAGCGGCGGATGCCGTTGATGCTCTCTGTCAGTTTGCTCATGGGACCACTGGGTGTTCGGTCGTGTTGCTTGCGCTTCGGTTCGGGAAAAATGGCAGGCCGGGAGGGACTTGAACCCCCAACAACTGGTTTTGGAGACCAGTGCTCTGCCGAATTGAGCTACCGGCCTGCGTGATCGTTCCTACTTCGTTTCGCGGTGCAGGGTGTGCTTGCGTTCCGTCGGACAATACTTCTTGAGCTCCAACCTTTCGGTCTTCGTCTTCTTGTTCCGGCTGTTCGTGTAGTTGCGGCGCTTGCACTCCGTGCAGGCCAACTGGATGATTTCCCTGGGCATGTCCGCGCTCTCCTGCGCTTCCCGGATCCGCCGGGCGGCCCGTCAAGGCCGCCCGGCATCCCGGAAAACCGCTTGTCTTATTCGATGATCTCGTCGACCGTGCCGGCGCCGACCGTGCGGCCGCCTTCGCGGATGGCGAACTGCATCTTCTCTTCCATCGCGATGGGGGTCAACAGCTTGACTTCCATTTCGATGTTGTCGCCCGGCATGACCATTTCCACGCCTTCCGGCAGCGTGACGTCGCCCGTCACGTCCGTGGTGCGGAAGTAGAACTGCGGGCGGTAGCCCTTGAAGAACGGCGTGTGGCGGCCGCCTTCGTCCTTGCTGAGGACGTAGACCTGGGCCTTGAAGTGCTTGTGCGGGTGCACGCTACCGGGCTTCGCCAGCACCTGGCCGCGTTCCACGTCTTCCTTCTTCGTGCCGCGCAGCAGCGTGCCGATGTTGTCGCCGGCCTGGCCCTGGTCGAGCAGCTTGCGGAACATTTCCACGCCCGTGACCGTCGTCTTCTGCGTCTCGCGCAGGCCGATGATCTCGACTTCGTCGCCGACCTTGACGGCGCCGCGTTCGACACGGCCCGTCACCACGGTGCCGCGGCCTTCGATGGAGAAGACGTCTTCGATCGGCATCAGGAAGGGCTTGTCCAGCGGGCGGACCGGCTCGGGGATGTAGCTGTCGAGCGCGTCCATGAGCTCCTGGATGGGCTTGCAGGCGTCGCTGTTCGGGTCGTCGCTGTTGATGGCGGCGAGGGCGCTGCCGCGGATGATCGGGGTGTTTTCGCCGTCGAACTTGTACTTGTCCAGCAGCTCGCGGATTTCCATCTCGACGAGGTCCAGCAGCTCGGGGTCGTCGACGAGGTCGACCTTGTTCAGGAAGACCACGATCTTCGGCACGCCGACCTGGCGGGCGAGCAGGATGTGCTCGCGGGTCTGGGGCATCGGGCCGTCGACCGCGCTGACCACGAGGATGGCGCCGTCCATCTGGGCCGCGCCGGTGATCATGTTCCTGACGTAGTCCGCGTGTCCGGGGCAGTCCACGTGCGCATAGTGGCGGTTGGCCGTCTCGTACTCGACGTGGGAGGTGGCGATCGTCAGGATCTTGGTCTTGTCGCGGCGGCCCTGGCTCTCGGAAGCCTTGGCGACCTCGTCGTAGCTGACGTAGTTCGCGAGGCCCTTGAGGCTCTGCGTGTGGGTGATGGCCGCGGTGAGGGTGGTCTTGCCG
>JAFXQI010000102.1 GCA_017527155.1 Kiritimatiellia bacterium | reverse complement strand
ATCATGAAACGCAGGACCATCAAGGACATCGCCAAGGAAAGCGGTTTCTCGCTGAGCACCGTCTCCCTCGTGCTCAACAACCATCCCCGCATCAGCCAGTCCACGCGCGACCGCGTGATGGAGGTCGTCCGCAAGTACGATTTCCATCCCAACAGCGCCGCCCGCGGGCTCGCGTCCAAGTCCAGCCGCACCCTCAGCGTGGTCATCCCGAACCTCTCGCGCGTGTTCTCCGACATCTACCTCGGCGAAATCATCTCCGGCATCTACGAGCGCGCCACCTCCCAGGGCTACAAGATCCTCCTCGACATCGCGACGGCCCAGTTCATCGAGTCCCAGGAATACAGCAAGCTCCTGGCGAGCCGCCGCGCGGACGGGATGCTGTTCATCGCGTCGGACATCCACGCGGACTACCTGCACGTGTTCGAGGATTCGCCGTACCCGTTCCTGCTGGTCAACCACCTGTTCCCGGGCAAGCGCCTGAACTACGTCGCGGTCGACTACGCCTCCAGCGCCCGC
Source organism: Kiritimatiellia bacterium (assembly GCA_017527155.1). Taxonomy (GTDB): domain Bacteria; phylum Verrucomicrobiota; class Kiritimatiellia; order CAIQIC01; family Lenti-01; genus CACXEY01. The sequence continues at coordinate 2,450 of JAFXQI010000102.1, read as the reverse complement.
CTCGCCGCGGAGCACCTGCTCGGTCTCGGCCACCGGCGCATCGGCCTCATCGCCGGCACCAACACGCACACGGGGCTCATCTTCCGCGACGAGTTCCTGCGCGCGTGCAAGTCGTGGCCGGCGGGCGCGGCGGACGTGACGTGGGTGGACGGCGGCGAGGAATGGAGCCAGCGCGGCGGCTACGCGGCCACCGCCAAGCTCATGGACCTCAAGCCCGGCCTGACCGCCATCATGGCCGCCAACGACCGCATGGCCCTCGGCGCGATGCGCTGGATGGTGGACCACCATCTGGAAGTCCCCGAGGACGTCTCCGTGATGGGCGTCGACGACATCCAGATCGCCGCCTACGTCAACCCCGGCCTCTCGACCGTCCGCCACGACCTCTACCAGGTCGGCATCGAAGCCTGCAACCGCCTCCTCCAGCTGATGAACGGCCAGATCAAGGAATGCAGCGACCTGCTGCCGACCTCCCTCGTCGTGCGCGGCTCCACCGGACGCGTCCCGTCCGGCAAGTGACGGGAAAGGACCGCGTCATGGCCCGCAAACCGCCGCCGCCCCTGCCGCCGCCCGCCGTGCCCTTCGTCCGGCGCGCGCCGTTCGGAGAGGATCCGTGGATCGTCGGCTGCGTCGGCGAGCCGGCGCTGCTGCGCGAATGCGCGGCGAAGGCACCCGACTTCTGCGACCTCCTCGAAGTCCGCATCGACCTCCTCTCCCGCGGCGGCCCGGACGGCCCCGTCCCCGGGCAAACCCCCGATCCGTCGCTCGGGATGGCCGATCCCGAAATCCTCGACTGCTGCCGCGCCATCGCCGCACAGGGCCTGCCCATCCTCGCCACCATCCGCCACGCCGCGCAGGGCGGCAAGTGGCAGGGCGAGGAAGCCGTCCGCCAGGGCCGCTACTACGCGTTCGCCGAGGTCGCGGCCGGAATCGACTCCGAACTGCGCGCGCCGGGCGGCGTGGAGTTCCTGCGGCGGTTCAAGGCCGATACCGGATGCCACACCGTCGGTTCGCACCACGACTTCCGGATGTGGCCCGACCGCGAACTGCCCGAACTGATGTCGCTGGCCGCCAACGCCAAGGTCTCCGTCTACAAACTCGCCGCCGAGATCGAAAACCGCTGGGCCATCGAGATGGCGCAGCGGCACATCCGCGAATGCCTCGACCGCGGCCTGCGCGTCGGCATCCAGGGCATGGAACCCTACGGCATGATCTGCCGCGCCTCGTTCATCCGCACCGGCTCCTGCTGCTGCTACGGCGCGGTCGGCGCCGAACTCGTCATCGGCCAGCCCACCTGCCGCTGGCTCGCCGAACATACCGGCCGGATCGGTCCGACGCCGCGCTGCACCCAAGCCAGCCTCCACAAGATGGTCTATGGATTCTGACCCCGACACCCTCCCCACCCTCGGCGACACCGGTTCCTCCCCGGAGCCTGTGCCCGAACCGGTGCCGGCCGTCCCGCGCCACGTCCCGCGCCACGACATCCTGTCCATCAAGTTCGTCTGCGGAGCCTGCGGACAGCACATCGAAGCCGCGCGCGACTGCTTCGGCGAAGTCATGCCCTGCCCCGTCTGCGGCGCAGTCCACCAGATCCCCGACGTCAAGAACGCCCCCCGCAGCTTCCCCGTCCGCCGCTTCTTCCCCCGCAAGCCATGATGAAGCGCCTCGGCAAGGTCGCCCTCGTCCTGCTCGCCCTCGCCGCCCTGCTGACCGGCTTCGTCGCCGGACTCTACCCCTTCCTGTCGCCCAACCACCCCGCCGAAGGCTCGACCGTCCTGGTTTTCGAGGGCTGGGTGGCCGACGCCCCGCTGGAAGAAGCCCTCGCCTGGGCCGGCACGCACGGCGTGAAGACCATCTACATCACCGGCGGGCCCATCACCACCGGTTCCTGGCTCGCCCCGTGGGGCTCCTACGCCGAAATGTCCGCCGCCCGCCTCGAAGCGCTGGGTGTGGCCGACCGCTACGACGTCCGCGCGTTCCCGGCCCCCGAGACCCGCAAGGACCGCACGTTCGTCTCCGCCGTCGCCCTCCGCGACGCCCTCGGCACGAATGCCCCCGCCGCCATGACCCTCGCCAGCGAAGGCCCGCACGTCCGCCGCAGCGCCCTCCTCTTCCGCCGCGCCTTCGGCGACCGCACCCGCATCGGCACCCTCCCCCTGACCCCGACGGATTTCGACCGCTCCGACTGGTGGCACAGCTCCGCCGGCGTCCGCACCGTCCTCTCCGAAGCGATCGCGTTTCCCTACGCCCTCCTTTCGCGTCCTGCGGCGGGAGAGGCAGGCGGGACGGAGTGAAGTCGAAGTTGTCCGGGCGGGCGATTTGCAAGCGAAATCGGACACAGGGGAGTCATGCGGCGGCGAGGTAGGTTTCATGGGCGGTGCGGCCTTGGAGAAGGCGACGGTGGATGGAGTTGATGGCGTCTTCCAGCTCCGCGATGCGTAGCCGGGAGACCT
>JAFXQI010000101.1 GCA_017527155.1 Kiritimatiellia bacterium | reverse complement strand
TTCACCAGGATGCTGCGCGCGCGGTTCGGTTCCTCGCGGCAGAGCTTCATGGCGTGGGCGAGCGCGTGGGAGCTTTCGAGGGCGGGGATGATGCCTTCGACGCGCGAGAGGGCGTAGAAGGCTTCCAGCGCCTCGCGGTCGTCCGCGGTCGTGTACTGCACGCGCCCCGTGTCGTGCAGGAACGCGTGCTCCGGCCCGACCGACGGATAGTCCAATCCGGACGCGATGGAATACACCGGCGCCGGCCCGCCCTCCCCGTCCTGGAGCAGGTACGAATTGAACCCGTGCAGCACCCCCTCGTGCCCGTAGGTCATGCTCGCCGCGTGGTCGCCCGCGCCCGGACCGCGTCCCAGCGGCTCGACGCCGTGCAGCTCGCACGGATCGCCGAGGAAGCCGCTGAAGATGCCCATCGCGTTGGAGCCGCCGCCGACGCAGGCGGTCACGACGTCCGGCAGCTCGCCGGTCATCTCGATGAACTGCTCGCGCGCCTCGATGCCGACCACGCGCTGGAAGTCGCGGACCAGCATCGGGAACGGGTGCGGGCCGACGACCGACCCGATGCAGTACAGCTGGTTGACGGGGTCCTTCAAATACGCCTCGAAACACGAATCGACCGCCTCCTTCAGCGTGCGCAGCCCGAACGTCACCGGGATCACGTTCGCCCCGAGCAGCTTCATGCGCGCGACGTTCGGCGCCTGCTTGGCGATGTCGACCTCGCCCATGTGGATGTCGCACTCCAGCCCGAAGTACGCCGCCGCGGTGGCGAGCGCGACGCCGTGCTGGCCGGCGCCGGTTTCCGCGATGAGCTTCTTCTTGCCGAGGTACGTCGCCAGCAGTCCTTCGCCCATGCAGTGGTTGAGCTTGTGGGCGCCGGTGTGGTTGAGATCCTCGCGCTTGAGGTAGATGTGCGACTGGCCGCCGAGCTTGCGCGACAGCCGTTCGGCGTAGTAGACGGGCGTCGGCCGCCCCTGGAAATGCCGCCGGATCGAGCGCAGCTCCGAGATGAACCGCGCCGACCGCGAGATCGTGTTGTACGCGTCGCGGATTTCCAGCATGATCTTCTCCAGGTCCGGCGGCAGGTACATCCCGCCGTAGCGCCCGTAGCGCCCTTCGGCATCGGGCTGCGCGGAAAAATAGGTTTTCGGATTGAAGTCGGTCGTCATCGTTCGTTCCTTTCAGGCGGCTTCCGCCGCCGGGTTCGTGTTGTTTCTATATATAGAAACACACCGCCACGCTCCCTGCAAGCCCAAAATCGCCCCTTTCCCGTTTTTCTCTCCTCCGTCCCTTCCGTCCCGGTTGTCCCCTCCGTCCCGCCCATCCCGTCCCCCTCCCACCGTAAAACGTTTTTCCGCGCGGCCTTTTCGGGAATTGACCTTCCGCGCCCGCCGGGGGAAAGTGGCGGAAGACTGAAAACCATCCAGATAACCCAAGGAGAGAAAGCAAGGAACCCATGAAAATCATCTCCAAGATCAACAAAACCGTGCTCGCCCGCACGATCCAGCGCGCCAAGGAACGCAACATCGTCCTGCCGACCTTCGCCCAGCAGAAGGACCCCAAGAAGATTCCCGCGTCCATCGTCTCCAAGCTGAAGAAAATCCCCCTCGAAGCGGTCAACCCCCTCAACCTCTTCCGCATCACCTGGTACAACGACCCCAAGACCGGCGGCTTCAACGACGGCAACTTCATCGAGTTCCCCGGCGAGCTCACCGGCGTCTCCGCCCGCCTCGTCGGCCTCTGCGGCCGCTACTTCCCGACCGGCGCGCACAAGGTCGGCGCCGCCTACGGATGCCTCGTCCCGCGCCTCGTCAGCGGCAACTTCGACCCCACCGCCCAGAAGGCCGTCTGGCCCTCCACCGGCAACTACTGCCGCGGCGGCGCCTACGACTGCGCCCTCCTCGCCTGCCCCGCCATCGCCATCCTGCCCGAAGGCATGAGCAAGGAACGCTTCGAGTGGCTCCGCAGCATCAACACCGACGAAATCATCGCCACGCCCGGCACCGAATCCAACGTCAAGGAAATCTACGACAAGTGCTGGGAGCTGCGCCGCGAACGCGGGGACAAGATCGTGATCTTCAACCAGTTCGAGGAATTCGGCAACTCCATCTGGCACTACAACATGACCGGCGGCGCCGTCGAGAGCATCTACAACAAATACTTCAAGAAGCCCAAGTCCCGCCTCTCCGGCTACGTCTCCGCGACCGGCAGCGCCGGCACCATCGCGGCGGGCGACTTCCTGCGCACGCTGCACCCGGACATCCGCGTCGTGGCCAGCGAGGCCGCCCAGTGCCCGACCCTCTACCAGTGCGGCTTCGGCGCGCACCGCATCGAAGGCATCGGCGACAAGCACATCCCGTGGATCCACAACGTCCGCAACACCAACGCCGTCAGCGCCATCGACGACGAACAGGTCATGCAGCTGCTGCGCCTGTTCAACGAAGACGCCGGCAAGGCCTACCTCAAGAAACTCGGCCTCTCCGAAGCCTACATCGACTCCCTCAAGGCCGTGGGCATCTCCGGCATGTGCAACCTCGTCAGCGCCATCAAGACCGCCAAGTACTACGACATGGACGGCCGCGACGTCATCTTCTTCCCGCTGACCGACTCCATGGACCTCTACGGCAGCCGCATCGCCGAAATGCGCGCCGAATACGGCCGCTTCACCGCCGAGACCGCCGCCCGCACCTACGGCCAGTGGATTGCCGGCTGCACCCCGGACACCTACCGCGAACTCAGCTACTTCGACCAGAAGCAGCTGCACCAGTTCAAGTACTTCACCTGGGTCGAGCAGCAGGGCAAGACCTCCGACGAACTGCGCGAACTCTGGGACCCCGACTTCTGGACCGAACTCTTCGACGAGTCCCAGGTCAAGCAGTGGGACAAACTCATCACCCAGTTCAACGCCGCCACCGGCCTCCTCAAGTGAGGCCGGCGCCCCGCCCCACCCCCCAACCCTAGACATCTAGATACCTAGAAACCTAGAAACCTACTCCCCCAAAAAAACCAAAGGACCTCCAACATGACCTCCATGCTCTACACCGAAGCCAAAAAACGCGAAGACGCCCTTGCCAACTTCCTCAAGGACATCGTCTCCATCCCGTCCCTGTCCTCGCAGGAAGGCGACGTCGTCAAATTCATGGCCGAAGCCATGAAGACCCTGGGCTACGACGAAGTCAAGATCGACGGCATGGGCAACCTGCTCGGCCGCATCGGCAACGGCCCGCGCGTGATCGCCTTCGACGGCCACTGCGACACCGTGGACATCGGCGACATCTCCCTCTGGACCCGGCAGAAGCCCTACCCGGGCGTCGTCGACAAGGCCGCCGGCAAAGTCTACGGCCGCGGTACCGCCGACCAGAAAGGCGGCGTCGCCGCCTCCATCTACGGCGTCGCCATGCTCAAGCAGCTCGGCCTCGTTCCCGAGAACCTGACCATCTGGGTCGTCGCCTCCGTCCAGGAAGAAGACTGCGACGGCCTCTGCTGGCAGTACATCGTCAAGGAAGACAAACTCGTCCCCGAGTTCGTCTGCTCCACCGAACCCACCTCCCTCCAGATCTACCACGGCCACCGCGGCCGCATGGAAATCGAAATCGAGACCAAGGGCGTCTCCTGCCACGGTTCCGCGCCCGAGCGCGGCGTCAACGCCGTCTACAAGATGGCCGAGATCATCAAGGACATCGAGAAGCTCAACGAGAGCCTGCCTCCCGTCGAACCCCTCGGGAAGGGCACCGTCACCATCTCCCACATCCGCTCCACCTCCCCGAGCCTGTGCGCCGTGGCCGACAGCTGCACCATCCACCTCGACCGGCGCCTGACCACCGGCGAAAACGAACAAACCGCCATCGCCGAACTCAAGGCCCTGCCCGGCGTCCAGAAAGCCGATGCCATCATCCGCATCCTCGACTACGCCGTGCCCTCCTGGACGGGCCTCGTCTATCCCACCAAGAAATACTATCCCACCTGGCTCATTCCCGAGACCTCCCCGCAAGTCACCTCCGCGATCGCCGGCTACAAGGACACCTTCGGCGAAGACCCGGTCGTCAGCCACTGGATCTTCAGCACCAACGGCGTGAGCATCTGCGGCATGTACGGCATTCCGTGCATCGGCTTCGGCCCCGGCCACGAAAAATTCGCGCACTTCCCGAACGAAGAAACCGACATCGAGCACCTGACCCGCGCCTGCGCCTTCTACGCCTCCCTCGCCATCGAATACTCCAAGACCCCCGCCCCCGCCAAGTAAGGCCCCCGCGCACCCCGGGAGGCGGCGCCACAGCGCCGCCTCCTTCGTTTTCCCTCCCCCGCCCTCCCCAACTCACCCAACCATCCCACCATCCAACCATCCCACCATCCAACCATCAAACCACCCAAGCATCCCACCATCACACCATCTAACTATCCCACCATCCAACTATCCCACTATCAAACCATCTAACTATCCAACCATCAAACCATCAAACCCCAAGGCCCCCCAGGTCCCCCAACCTCGCCGCCCCCCCCCTCGCCCCCGCCCCCACCCCCCCC
>JAFXQI010000009.1 GCA_017527155.1 Kiritimatiellia bacterium | reverse complement strand
GACAACGAGTACGCCCACCTGCTCATGATTGCCAATGCCTACGCCCTGACCGACGAACAGCAGCGCTACAACACCCTGCTGCAACAGATGATTGAGGACGTGAACTACTACGAAAAGGTAGTCTTCGCAGGCAGCGGCAGCGCAGCAGACGGCGGTTCCGGCAGCGGCGGCTCCGGCACCGACACTCCAGGCACCGACACACCGGGCACAGACACTCCAGGCACAGACACCCCGGGCACAGACACTCCGGGCACCGGCGGCAACACCGGCGGCGGAACGGGCACGATAACCCCCGGCGGCGGCGGCGGCGACGACCGCGACTACGGCGTGCAGCCGCAGTTCTCCCGCACCGGCACGTCCGCGACGGTGTGGGCCAAGACCGCCCACGCCCAGGGCGCCCGCGCGTTCCTGTACTACACCGTGGACGGCGAGCACTGGCCCGAAGGCGGCGGCGGCGTCCCCGCGAACTCCGCGACCCGCGCGGTCGAAGGCGGCTGGCAGTGCGACACCGAGTCCGGCAGCTGGTGGCGCTTCGACCTCCCCGAAGGCTCCGTGCCCTCCGGCGCGACCCTCCGCTACAAGGTGTCCGCCTTCCGCGAAATGGGCTACGGCGGCAACGGCTGGGGCACCGTCTGGCCCGGCAACGCCGACGCGATCCGCGACAAGAAGGTCATGATGAGCCTCTGGACCGTCCCCGGCCTCGACTTCACCACCCAGCAGTACCACAAGCACAACGACTACACGAGCTGGACCAACGGCTTCAAGGACGGCTTCCACCTCGTCACCGCCCGCATGCTCCTCAACCGCACCGACGGCGCCGAGATCGCCAACACCTTCCGGCAGACGTTCTACCTCGACCTGCACACGCCCGAAGGCAAGTTCATGTACCCCGCCGAGACGCGGCCGACCTTCACCGAGACCGAGTACGGCATGGTCTTCAAGACCGACAACACCGTGGACGAAGTCTGGGTGCACGTCACCGACTCCGACGACTCCAACGACACGGTCGGCAACGGCTCCACCACCAACGGCGTCGAATGGGCCCGTGCGACCCAGATCTCGCCCTGGACCAAGGAAGACGCGCAGGACACCGAACTGACCAAGATCTGGCGCTGGACCTACAGCCGCATCCCGAGCAGCGGCACCGCGACCATCCGCGTCCGCCTGCGCGAAGTCTCGTCCGCGCCCGTCGAATCGTGGTCCAAGACCGACCCCGCGAAGGACGACCTGGAAGCCCTGCACGTCGCCGAGCTCAAGAAGGTCGCCGACACGCGCGGCCCCGCCGAAATCCTGTACATCGACTGGCCCGACCAGGACGGCACGATGGTCGAAGCCGGCTGGGAAGTCCGCGTGAACTTCACCCAGCGCATGGTCTCCGGCCTGAACGACGAGGAAGCCGCGTCGAAGTTCCGCGTCTACGTCAACGCCACCTCCAACGGCAGCACCAACCGCGGCGAGCAGGTGGCCAACGGCGACATCAACCTCACGCACCACTGGAAGCCCTGGGAGGGGAGCGGCGACGCCTTCAACCAGGTCACCTTCAACATGCCCAACGTCTACAACGGCATCGACGGCTGGCGCTACGCCCTGACCGTCGAGTTCGAGAACGCCGGCTACTCCAAGTCCGTCACCCGCATGGTCACCCACAAGGGCCCGCTCCTCCCGACGTGCATCATCACGACCCCGCCCGAGACCGACAGCGACGGCGTCAAGTACGTCATCACCATGGAGGACTCCGTCGAGGCCGCCAAGCCGGAAAACCGCGCCCTGCGCGAGACGCCCATCGTGGTGCTGACCGACGCCGAGGCGACGCGCCTCGACCTCCAGTTCGTCTCCCCGCCCGAGTACGGCGCCGCCATCTCCGCGACGTGGACCAGCCGCCCGACCAACGACTGCCTGCGCACCGTCTCCATCGAGAGCAACGGCACGAGCAAGGCGTGGACCTTCGCCTGGCAGGCGACCAACGCCGGCACCTACCGCATCCAGGCGACCGTCACCGCCGACAACGCCTCCGGCAAGTACTCCGTCCCCACCAACGGCGCCTTCCGCACCGCCACCATCCGCTTCCGCCAGCTCGTCCACAACGCCTCCACCAACGACGTGGACTGGGACGACGACGGCGCCGGCAACAAGCGCGAGCAGGAGAACCTCGGCATCCCCACGGGCGAATCCGAGTACTGGACGCAGGAGAAGATCTTCGACTACCACTCCACCGGCAAGTCCGACCCCGACTGCCCCGACTCCGACGGCGACGGCCTCCCCGACGGCCTCGAACTCGGCTACCGCACCGCCCCCGACGGCACCGACCCCGCCACCGACACCAACGGCGACGGCTGGCCGAACTTCGTCTGGGACCGCGACCCGCCCTTCTACAACTCCTGCGAGAGCCTCTACGGCAAGGTCCCCGGCGTCACCTCCTCCACCGAAGGCGGCGACCGCCTCGCCCTCGTCAAGGGCTCCACCACCGACCCGCGCAACCCCGACAGCGACGGCGACGGCCTCCCCGACGGCGTCGAGGACGCCAACCGCAACGGCTGGACCGACGGCGACGGCGCGCCCCTCCCCGGCGACTGGGACCCCTACTGGGACCGCGCCTGGCCCGACGGCAAGATGGCCGGCGAAACCTGGGAAGAAACCTCCCCCTGCATCTGGGACTCCGACGCCGACGGCCTCGCCGACGGCTACGGCGAAGACACCGACCTCGACGGCTGGACCGACATCGGCCTCGTCTTCTCCGAGAACGGCCCCGTCGTCCCGCTCGGCCCCGACGACCTCGCCGCCATCGGCGCGCTCGTGGACAACAACTCCAGCGCCAACTCCGCCTCCACCCTCGCGGCCAAACCCCTCGGTTCGCGCGCCATCGACTACGGCGCCCTCTTCGCCGCCTACAACGTCACCAACCCCGCCGCCGGCGCCTCCGGCTCCAGGCAGACCAACGGCTGGCCGCGCCTCGTCATCGCCGAGACCGACCCCCTCTGCGCCGACACCGACCACGACGGCCTCCCCGACGGCTGGGAAGCCAACTACCAGCTCGACCCCCTCAACAACGGCGTCTACGACTTCCGCACCGGCCGCTTCACCGACGACCCCACCCACGGCCCCTCCGGCAACCCCGACAACGACACCTATCTCCAGGGCAGCCTGAAGATTCCCTACGACAACGCGGCCGAATACCTCGGCGGCACCAACCCCCGCTCCAGCGACAACCGCGAAGGACCCGTTGTCGCCGGCGCCATCACCGTCGGCCCCGGCGACCCCATCGGCTCCGTCAACGGCAACGCCTTCTACACCGAGGCCACCCAGTGGACCCTCGACGACCTCGTCGCCCTCGACGACTACAACCAGGGCGGCAACTCCGCCGACATCTACCGCTTCGGCGACGGCTTCGACTCCTCCCGCGACATCGTCGCCTTCTACTTCCGCGACGGCGGCGCCGAGGACGGCAACCTCTACTTCCGCGTCGACTTCGACGACCTCCAGGCCTTCGCCGAAGACAACGCCCTCAACGTCTACGTCGCCATCAACTTCGGCAACTACGGCAACGGCCTCGACGACCTCCCCGACGACGTCAACTGCAAGACCGCCATGAAGTGGAACGCCGTCTCCGGCGTCTACGACTCCCAGAACGGCTGCCTCTACGTTCAGGACGGCACCGCCTGCAAGCCCACCGGCGGCTTCCGCGGCGCCTGGTTCAACGCCGAGCTCGACACCGTCGTCTGGGCCATCGACCGCCAGGTCCTCGTCGACGCCGGCTGGCGCCTCCAGGACCCCGACAAACTCATGTTCCAGGTCTACACCACCCGCGACTTCACCAGCGACGACGGCGGCTCCGGCGACAAGGGCGGCCTCAACGACTTCGCCGACACCATCGGCGACGACTGGCTCTGCTCCGACTACTGGAACGACTGGAACTACATCAACCAGCACGGCCTCTACTCCACCTGCGTCTCCCGCACCGCCAGCGACCACGCCTGGAACAACCGCAACCAGCACGCCAAGCTCGCCATGGTCTCCCACGGCAACCAGGCCGTCGAGCCCGGCAACGCCATCCAGGCCCTCGTCAACAACGGCGCCGGCGCCGGCTACGACCGCCCCATCCAGATCCACAACATCTACACCAACTGCCCCCTGAACCTCCACGTCACCCCGACCCTCGCCATCGCCCTCCAGTGGGCCGAAGTCGGCACCGAAAACGCCTGGTACAGCGGCCCCGCCCTCAACGCCGCCATCAGGAAAGGCGTCGCCTCCGGCGCCCTCGCCCTCCTCGGCTCCACCTACTCCGACCACATCCCCCTCTACTTCCCCGACGACTTCAACACCGCCAACGTCGAGCGCGCCCGCGACGTCCTCGACGAAATCTACGGCGGCGGCTCCAACGTCGTCTCGAGAACCGTCCTCTGGTCCCCCGAACGCGTCGCCGACGCCGGTTGGTTCCTCCGCATCGGCAACCTCGGCTACCGCGCCACCCTCGTCGACCAGACCCCGCACCTCCTCGAATGGTTCGGCCGCCAGACCGCCCTCGGCAACGACGCCTACAAGATCCAGCAGTACTGGATCGAGTCCTCCCCCGGCCAGTGGAAGAGCGCCGAAGCCTTCGCCCTCTCCACCGCCGCCAGCGGCTTCCGCTACGCCAACACCGACGGCGGCCTCGCGAGCGACCTGCGCCGCCTCTTCCTGCGCCGCGCCCGCACCGGCGAACCCGCCATCTCCTCCATCTTCTACATGTGGGAAGACTTCGCCGGCTCCGAAAACGCCGACGCCTACGACCGCAACCTCCGCTGGATCGCCAACCACCCCTGGATCCAGGTCGTGACCCTCGACGCCGCCCTCGACGACCCCGTCCTCTCCGGCAACCACGCCGACCACAACCTCGCCTCCACCAACGGCATGGCCATGCAGGACTGGGTCCACCACGCCTGCAACGGCACCTACGACAACTGGTTCTACGGCTCCGACCGCCACGAAACCCTCTCCGGCAAACAATTCGAGATCCGCCAGGGCCAGCCCATGGCCGCCGTCTGGGGCACCCGCACCAACGGCATCCTCCACGACGCCTGGGCCGCCGTCTCGGGCATCCGCAACGCGCAGGTCAAGGCCCTCGCCGAAGCCACCATCTTCGCCTCCGCCTTCGAGACCGCCTTCCACGAAGAAATCAACTCCGACCTCTCCCGCTGGTCCTACGGCGAATACATCAACCCCGCCACCGGCTGGTACTGGGACGACTGGGCGCAGGAATGGAAATTCCGCCAGATGGGCCTCATGTCCATGGCCTGGCGCGCCCAGTCCCGCACCCGCCTCGCCGCCGCCTACGCCGCCGTCGACGACTGGGCCGGGCGCAACACCGGGCTCGAAGCCTTCGCCCGCGACGTCGACCTCGACGGCGAAGACGAGTACATCCTCCGCAACAACGCCGTCATGGCCCTCTTCGAGGCCGAAGGCGGCCTCATGACCGGCGCCTGGTACAAAGACGGCACCAACGTCTGGCAGATGGTCGGCAACTTCGCCGCCCAGCCCGAGACCGGCTACGAAACCCAGTCCGCCGGCGCCGACTCCACCCGCGGCACCGCCATGAAAGACCTCGCCGTCGGCACCGCCAGCACCGTCGCCGACATCTTCACCGTCACCCCCGGCACCGGCAGCCTCACCTTCAAGAGCGGCGGCCTCACCAAGACCGTCACCCTCGCCGACGCCGCCACCGCCACCCTCGCCGTCAACTACAGCGCCGCCGGCAAGGCCCTGCGCGTCCGCAACGGCCTTTCCCCCGACCTCGCCACCCTCATGCTCGGCGGACAGGCCCGCCTCTCCGAAAAACCCGGCGACAACCAACTCGCCCTCACCACCTCCGGCGGCGCCACCACCGTCACCGCCACCCTCCGCGTCACCAAGGGCACCCTCGACACCGCCGCCACCGACAAACCCGACGGCGCCGCCTGGAACACCGTCAACCTCCGCAACGCCCCGCAGGTCCGGCAGATCGACGTCACCGGCAGCGGCTCCCTCGCCTACGGCATCTCCTTCGCCAACGGCACCGCCCGCCACGACCCGCCGACGATTTCCGTCACCCCTCCCGGCATCCAGACCATCCCCGTCGGCACCACCACCAGCTTCCGCGTCACCGCCGCCGACTGGCAAGGCACCCCCCTGCCCGTCGAAGCCACCGAACTGCCGCTGGGCAACTACTGGTCCGGCACCCCCGGCTGGGACCCCACCTCCGGCATGTTCACCTGGACCATGGGCGCCCCGTCCGACGGCAGCCGCACCGACGACCTCCACCTCACCGCCACCTTCACCGCCACCGACGGCGCCTCCACCGCAACCACCAACATCGCCATCACCGTCCCGTGGGACGCCGACAACAACGGCGTGGGCGACGACTGGGACTACATCGCCCGCCGCAAATCCCCCGCCTACAAGGAAAAATCCCAATCCGGCGACGACCCCGACGGCGACGGCTTCGACAACTACTCCGAGTGGGTGGCGGGGACCGACCCCACCTCCGGCGACGACTACGTCGGCTGGAAAGACCAGACCTTTGCCGGCACCAACGCCACCTACACCTTCCGGAGCGTCCCCAGCGGCACCTACTACATCGAATCCGCGGACCTTTCCGCCCTGCTCACCACCAATCCGGCCGCCTGGACCCGTGCCGCGACCCTCAAGGCGACCTCCACCAACACCACCTGGCGCACCCCCCGCACCCCCTCCACCCGCGTCTACCGCCTCCGCATCCCCTTCTTCGACCGGTAGGGCGGTTTCAGGTTTTCTGCTGCTTCCCGGACGTTTCCCCCCCGCACGGTCGCGCGGAAGCGCGACCCTCCCGCCGCGCCCTCCCCGGGGAGGGACGCGCTTCCGCGCGTCCACATAACCGCTCTCCCCGGGGAGGGACGCGCTTCCGCGCGTCCTATCGGGAAAAGAACGCGCCCGTTCCGCGCCACAATCGATGGCAAGCTCACTTCCTTCCCCCCCCCCGCAGGGGGCTGTCGTTCATGGTGCCGGAATGGGGTCAAATCGATGGAAACGTCAATGTTTTCCGTAATCTCAAAAGTGTTCCGGACCGACCGCCCCCGCCCGCCGGTGGGGCGATGAAGGAATGACGGCCCCGGGCAGGGGTGCGCCCTCTCGTCCCGTTTTCGGGACAGGCCCGTTCCGGCGGCGGGGGCGGGCGGAAACGTTTTCCAACCATTGGAAACATTTTTTCCAATCATTGGAAAAATCGGGGCAGTTTTTCCAACCATTGGAAAAAAAGTTTCCAATCATTGGAAAATCTTCCGCCCTGCCGGAAATGCCCCTTGACGCCACGGTCCGCCTGCCGCAAAATGCTTCCCGCCATGAAAACTCCGCAAAACCGGTTTTTCCGCCTCCTTCTCGACTCGGCCTGGTTCCCCGCGGTCGCGTGGTTGGGGGGCGTGGTGGTTTTCCTGGGCGCGGCCATCGTCGCGGCGCCCGTGCGGCATTGGTGCGGCCGGTGGGCGGAGGACGGGCTCGGATGGGCGGCGTTGGGGCTGGTGCTGCTGCTCTCCGTCGCCGGGGTGGCGGCGTTCGTGCGGTCCTTGCTGGGAAGGCGGTGGGGACGGGCGGTGGTGCAGCTGCTGCTGGGCGCCGTGGCGGTGGTGTTGGCGGGGGTCGGGGGCATCTGCGCCGACTTCCTGGCCTGGGAGGTCGCCTCCCGCACGCCGGGGGGCATTCCGTGGGCATCGACGCCGGGGGACGCGCCGATGCCGTTCGCCATCGAGTGCCGGCCCGCAAACCCTTTCCGCGACCGCTACGACAAGAGGATAGTATTCCCCTCCGGGCAGCGCATTCGTCTCGGTCTGGAGCCAGGGGGGGACGCGGGGCTTGCGGTTTACGCGCTCGATTCCGGGTGCTTCGCCGTCGCCGTCGACGTCCGCCGGCCCGGCGGCCCCCACAGCATCTACCGCATCGACCCGGAGGGCGGAACCGTCGATTTCCTTGCGGACGGGAAGTGGATCCGACTTGCCGAAACCCCTGACGGCGGGTTTACGCTCACCACCGGCGTCCCCGCCGGGGACGAGTTCGCCCACCGCCGCTATCTGGGACTCGCAGAACCCGGCGGCGCCTTCGATCCGGCGCCGGAGGGGGATGGCGGCGACCCGTGGGCGGAGGTGCTCGGGAGCGGTGTCGGGCGGTAGGGGGCGCGGAAAACCCGTGCAATGGGGGGGCGGGGTGTGGTAGAAGGATGGGGACATGGATGCTTCGCTCCTGAAAAACCGTGACGTGCTCGAACGCGTCGCCATCGTGCTGCTGGTGGCGGCGGTGGCGGCGGTGTGCTTTGCGGTGCTCCGGCCGTTCCTGTCATCGATGCTCTGGGCGGGGATATTGGTGTTTTCGTCGTGGCCGGTGTACCGGTGGGTGCGGGTGAAGGTCGTCGGCAACAGCGCGGTGTCCGCCGCGGCGCTCATGACGGCGGTGGTGACGGTCTGCCTCGTGGTGCCGGTGTGGCTGCTGGCGTCGTCGGCGGTGAAGCTCGCGGCCTGGCTGCTGGAGAATGCCCGGGAGCTGCGCACGGACGGGGTCCCGGCCGTGGTGCAGGCGCTGAAGGCGCATCCGTGGTTCGCCCCCTACGCGGAGGACGCGAAGCAGGCGCTGTTGGGCCTCTCGACGAACACGGAGCAGTTGGTGAAGTGGGGGACGGAGGCGTCGCGGGTGGCGCTGCACTGGCTGGTGCGCAGCGGGGTTTCGGCGGGGCATGCGCTGTTCCAGGTGGGGTTCAGTTTCGTGTTCATGTTCGCGTTCTACGTGCACGGGGAGGCGGTGTCGGACCAGCTGGCGCGGCTGGCGGAGCGCATCGGCGGGCCGGTGATGCTGCGGCTCCGCGGCAAGATGGCGCGCACGCTGCGGGTGGTGGTGCTGGGGGCGATCGCGGCGGCGTCGGCGCAGGGGCTGGCGGCGGTGCTGGGGTTCTGGGTGGCGGGGGTGCCGAACAAGTGGCTGCTGGCGGCGGGGGTGTTCGTGCTGGGCTTCGTGCCGATGGGGCCGCCGCTGGTATGGGTGCCGGCGGGGCTGTGGCTGTTTGCGGCGGGGCGCGTGGGGGCGGCGATCGGGCTGCTGGTGTACGGCGGGGTGGTCATCAGCGGCGTGGACACGCTGGCGCGCGCGGCGGTGATATCGGGCGGCGGGGGCGGCTTCGGCGGGTGGCTCCGGCGGCTGCCGGCGCGGCGGCGGCGCCGTACGGCGCTGGGCGTGGCGGTGGGGGTGCTCGTGGGGGCGGTGTTCGCGCTGACGGGGGTCCCGTGGTGGCTGGGCGCGGTGGTGGCGGGGCTGGTGGGGTTCGCGGCGTTCCCGGCGGCGGGCGTGGTGGGGCTGCTGGGCGGGGCGGTGTGGAAGTTCGCGCTGGGGCACGTGATGAACGGGATCTGGCTGCTGCTGGCGGCGGGGGGCTTGTCGGTGGCGATGCCGTTCCTGGCGGGGGCGGTGCACCGCTGGAGCGACCGGCACGGGCGCGGCGGCGACGAGGGGACGGGCGCGGCGCCGGCGGAGCCGGCGGACGGCGGGTCGCTGCCCTTCGCGGTGACGCTGATGGGGGTGGTGGGCGGTACGCTGGCGTTCGGGTTCATCGGGCTGTTCCTGGGCCCGGTGGTGCTGTCGCTGGGACGCGACCTGCTGCAGGAACTGACGAAGCCGCGCGGCGACCCGGAGGGGGCCTTGCCGGAACCCGCCGAAACCGAAAGGACCGGATCATGACGATGAAAGAACGCTGGACGAACGCGACGACCTTCGTGAAGCGCGCGCTCCAGCCGTGGGAGATCGCGGAGGGCGAGGGCAAGCCGGGGCTGCTGGCGAAGGCGGTGCGCGTGGTGTACCTGCTCTTCCGCGGCTACATGGACGACGACCTGTTCATCCACGCCTCGTCGCTGACGTTCGTGACGATGACGTCGCTGGTGCCGGTGCTGACCGTGGCGTTCGCCTTCCTGAAGGGCGCCGGCTACGGCGAGGAGCGGCTCCAGGCGATCAAGTCGTCGGCGTGGCTCGCGCAGATGCCGGAGCAGTTCCAGCAGTTCGTCGAAAAGCTCATCGAGATGGTCGAGGGCATCAACGTCTCCGCGCTGGGGACCATCGGCGCGGCGTTCTTCACGCTCACCGCGATCCTGCTGCTGGCGAACGTCGAGCAGAGCTTCAACCGCGTGTGGAACGTCCGCAAGAACCGTTCCATCGCCAAGCAGATCATGAGCTACACGAGCGTGCTGGTCCTCGTCCCGACGCTCCTCATCCTGGCGGGCACCCTGCGCGCGCGGCTGGTCATCAGCCAGCAGTTCTTCGGCGGCGCCGCCACGACGTGGCTCCAGGCCATCTACCTCTTCGGCCTCGTCTGGGTGGCGGTCTGGTGCCTGTACTCGTTCGTGCCGAACACGACCGTCCACTGGAAATCCGCGGTGTTCAGCAGCCTGGTGACGACGGCGGCGTTCCTGGCGTGGATGCGCCTGTTCATGGTGATGTCCATCGGCGTCGCGGCGCGCAGCCGCATCTACGGCGCGTTCGCGGCGATTCCGGTCTTCATGTTCTGGCTCTACGTCACGTGGGTCATCCTGCTGCTCGGCGTCGAGCTCGCCTACGCCCTGCAGAACGCCGACTCCTACTACCTCGAAGGCAACGCCGCCGACACCGCCAGCCTCCGCACCCGCGTCCTCGTCGCCCTCATGATGGTGCGCGAAGCGGGCCAGGTCCAGGCCGAGGAGCAACACAACCGCTTCAACCCCGCGGCCTTCTCCACCCGCTACCGCGTGCCCATCCGCCTCGTCCGGTCGGTCCTGGACGTGCTGGTGCAGATCGGCTACTTCGTCAAGGACGAGGACAGCGACTCCGGCTTCGTCGTCAACTGCCGCCTCGACAAAGTGCCCGTCCACGACTTCGTGAAGACCTTCACCTCCTTCGGCGGCATCCCCAAGGTCCTCGAAGACGGCCTCGCCTCCAAGACCGACTGCGGCCGCCTGCTCACCCGCATGGAAAACGACGTCGCGCGCGGCCTCGGCGCCTGCACCCTCGCCGACTTGTGCGACTCGCGCCTCCCGGCGGCGAAATGAAAGCCTGACCGGTGGCCACCTTCCGCTACACCGCCAAATCCCGCGACGGCGCCCGCCAGGAGGGCACCCTCGACGCCGCCGACAAGCGCGCCGCCATGGCCCTCCTCACCCGCCGCGGCCTCGTCCCCATCACCATCCGCGACGACGCGGGCGGCGGCGCGGGCTCCGCCGCCCCGGCACCCGCCGCATCCGCCTCCCCCTCCTCCCCCGCCGCCAAAGCCCCGTCCAAGCTCCCCGCCAAGGCCCCTTCCAAACCCCTCCCCTCCTCCCTCCGCGGACGCCGCCCCGGCGCCGCCAAGACCAAGTCCGCCGCCAGCACCGCCTCCTCCACCACCGGCACCTCCCTCTTCACCTTCGGCAGCGCCCCCCGCCGGCCCAAGATGAAGCTCAAGGAACTCCAACTCTTCACCCGCGAACTCACCGACCTGCTCACCTCCGGCATGACCCTCGGCAACGCCCTGCACTCCCTTTCCACCCGCAAGACCGGCAAGGCCCAGGACGCCATCGTCACCGCCCTGCGCGACGACATCGTCGCGGGCGCCTCCCTCTCCAGCGCCCTGGCCAAATACCCCGAGAGCTTCCCGACCCTGTACGTCAGCATGGTGCGCGCCGGCGAAGCCTCCGGACAGCTCCCGAGCGTCCTCGAACGCCTTGTCGGCCACTACGACCGCGTCCTCGCCGCGCGCGAAAAAGTCGGGATGGCCCTCGTCTATCCCTGCATCGTCGCCGTCATCGGCTTCGGTGCCATGATCTTCATGATGGTCTTCGTCATCCCGACCTTCTCCCAGATGTTCGAAGACCTCGGCGGACAGCTTCCCCTCCCCACGCGCGTCCTCATCGGCATCAGCGCCGCCTTCGTCAAATACGGATGGGCCATCGCCGGCGGCATCGCCCTCCTCGTCTGGCTCATCCGCCGTGCCCTCCGCACCCCGGCGGGGATCGACTGGAAAGACCGCGTCGCCCTGCGCCTCCCCGCCATCGGCAACATCGTCAAGGCCAACGCCTTCGCCAACTTCGCCCACACATTGGGCACCCTCCTCGCCAACGGCGTCCAGGTCCTCCAGGCCCTGAGCATCGTCGAAGACACCGTCGGCAACGTCCACATCGCCCACGCCATCCGCGACGCCCGCGACAAAGTCACCGACGGCTCCAGCATCTCCCGTCCCCTGGCCCAGAACGGCGTGTTCCCGCGCCTCCTGACCGACATGCTGGCGATCGGCGAAGAAAGCGGCGACATCACGGGCGCCCTCGACCACATCGGCCTGCGCTACGACGCCGAACTCGACCGCGCGGTGAAAGTCTTCACGACCATCCTCGAACCCGTGATGATGCTCTTCATCGCCGCCGGCGTCGGCTTCGTCGCCATCAGCATGCTCATGGCCGTCTTCGAACTCACCTCCGGCCTCCAGGCCTGACCCGTCCGCCCCCCCCAGCCCCCCCCTTCCGCTCCCCTTCGCACCCACATTTGAGATTACGAAAAACATTGACGTTTTCCCCGTTTTTCCCCCTCTCTCCCGCCCATGAACATCACCCCCCCCTCCGCGCGCCCCTTCCCTGTCCCCTCCGCCCGCCGACGGCGGGGCGCCGCCGCGACGCACCCGTGCCCCCACCCCGGTGAAATCCATGCGGTTTCCCATGTGCAGGGTAGGGCGGGCAGTCCCTGCCCGCCGGGGAAAGGAATGCCGAAGGACAGCGCTGGAGATGCGCGGATGCCTGTTTCCTCCGGCTTCCGGCCGCATGGCATCCGCGTGTCCAACGGCATCCCATTGCTCGGTCCAGCTTCCGGCGGCGAGGGGACTCGCCGCCCTACCCGGCTTCGCGCGAACAAGCAGGCACGTTTTTCGCCGGGCAACTCCCTCGTCCTGGTTGCCAGTCATTCCGTTTTACAGGAAAAATCGGAGTTCCTTGCGTCCGGTCTTGTCCGAATTCGTCGCATCCCATTGCACAATGTGGAGATGCGCCATCTTCAGGCCGGTCCCCAAAAGATTCGGCTTGTAAGAGGGGGGGGATTGAGGCAGGATGACAGACGTTCGCTGAAACGCGGAAGCGGGAAGGCGGATGGACATTTCAACCCAATCGCTTTCTGCACAAGCGTCGTTCCTTCGGAATCGTAGGACAATTCTCTGAACGGCACGTGCAAGACAAGCGCGCCACATGGCGCGCCTCTTACCGTGTTTTCAGTAAAGGCCTTTCCTACGAGCCCCGAAGGAGGACATGGAACAAGAGGCCTTTTTTTCATGGTCCCGTTCCGGTGCGGGGAGCCGGACGGAAGGAGCAAGGACCATGAAAAGAAGACATGCGATATCGGGCATCGCGGGCGCGCTGGCGCTGGCGGGGATGGTTTTTTGCGCGGCGGGATGCCGCACGGGAACCGAGCCAATCCCGGCGAGGCCCATTGCGGTCCAGCCGGTGGCGTTGCCGGCCGCGACGGCGGCAGGGGCGACGGCGGTACCGGTGCCGGTGGGGACGGCGCCGGTTGCGACCTCGGTGGCGGGGGTGGAGGTGCGAACGGCTCCCGCAACGGTGCCGCAGGGGGCGCGGACGAAGGCGGTCTTGGTTGTCCAGAACCACACGGGGGCGGCGGCGACGCCGTTCGCGCTCGCGACGCTCGGCGATTGGCTGCAGACGGCGCTGGGGGCGGGAAGTTTCGCGGTCGTCAATCCGCACGACGCCATCGGCGCGGAACAGAACACGGGGCCGTGGGGGGAGACGATGCCGGAGAGTTCGGCGGTGCGGCTGGCGGAGAACCTGGATGCGCCGGTGCTGCTGACGGCGTCGGTGACGTCGGCCCGCGTGCGGGAAATCGGAGGGACGGACCCGGGGGTGCAGGCGGTGCTGGAGTTCACGCTGTCGGCAAAGGCGGTACCGGGCGGCGAGGGCGTGGCGTCGGTGACCGCCGCCGCCCGCAGCAAGAAGGAGTCCAGCGCGCTGGCGTTCGGGCGCAAGGCGGCGAATACGTGGAGCGAGGTGGCGAAGGAGGCCGCGTTCTCGGCCGCGAAAGCGTTGCAGGAGGAGTACGCGAAGGCGGGCGCGGTGCCGCCCCCTGCGGCGGATGCGGTCCGGGTGGCCTTCTCGGCGAACGTGCCCGGGGCGAACGTGCGGATCGACGGCGTGAGCTACGGCACGGCGGGGCCGGAGGCGCGGGCATTTGCCGTCACGAAGGGGCTGCACAACCTCGAAGTGGCGTATCCGGGACTGGTGGGGTTCAAGGATGTGGTCAAGGTCCAGGACGAAACCACCTTTGAAATCCATCTGGCGCTCACCGCGGAAGGCAATGCCCTGCGCAAGAAGGACGCCCTCTTCGCCGCGACGATGGACCGCATGGAGAAGAGCGGGGCGACCGACGACCTCGTGCGCGAGATTGTCGCCCGGGGCTACGGCCAGTACCTGACCACCAGCCACACGCGCATCGAGGGGATGCCGCAGTCGGTTTCGTTGCAGAACGCGTCGCTGCCGTCGCTGGGGTTGCCGTCGGGCGAGATGAACGTGTCGGCGGGGCCCTCGACGGAGCAGCTGCTGGACCGTGCGGGAAAGCTGGCGGAGTGAGATTATTCACGACAATTATGACAACTTTGAAAAACAATTCCGACAAGGAAAAAATTGTCGGAAATTGTCGTAATTGTCTGAAACAGAAGGAGACGGAAATGAAAAGAGAGTTGGTTTGCCTGTTGGGGATTTCGTTCCTGGCGGCGGGGTGCGCGAGGGGGCCGTACGTGGATTCGGGGGCGTACAACCCGGTATCGACGGCGGCGTACACGCGGGCGGAGACGGTTCCCGCGGGCCAGCGGCTGGTGAACGCGATGCTGGCCGACCCGGTGTTCGCCCGGCACTACGCGGCGAAGGTGGCAGCGCGCGGCGGGACGCCGTTGCTGCAGGTGGCATACATCGAAAATCTCTCGACCACCCGCAACGCCACCGCGCTCGACGCGCTCCGCAACGACATCGAAACGGCCCTGCGCGCCAGCGGACGGTTCATCCTTTCCGGCGATCCGGATGCGTGCGACTACATTCTCCGCGGGGCCTACCGCGACCTGCCCGACGGCCGCCGTGTCACCCACCGCGTCACCTTCCGCCTTCACGACACCGCCGCCGATCTCGACGTCTGGACCGGCAGTGACGAAATCGCCAAGGAGGGAACGCCGTGAACCGTTCCGCTTTGCCGTTGGTGCCCCTGGCCGGACTGCTGCTCTGCTCCGGGTGCGTGACGAAGTTGCCGGCACAGTGGACCACCATCAATCCCGCCGACATCGAACCCTCCCCCCGCGTGACCGCGGCCGGTCCTTTCCATCTTTACCACCTGCCGTCAATCGCCCTGATAAATTTCGACGAGCACTACTCCGGGGATGACACGCCGTGGATCGACCTTGATGACGGTTTTCGCGGGAGAATCGCGGAGGCCATGGACGGGTATGATCCGGCCACCATCACCTTGGGCGACCTCGCGGTGGCCCGCTATGCCTTTCTGGAGGAACGCCTCGGCGAGGACTTCTTTTGGAAACAGCTGGGACGGGAGGACGAGGAACTCATGATGGCCACCGGGAAGAAATGGGAGGGACTCGACAAGTATTCGTTCATCAGGACCATGTATCCAAGCGTGTTCCGGGACTACAAGCTTCCCGCGGAACGGAAGATTGTCATTCGCGTGGTGTCGGACATCTACCGGGTGCTTCCCGGAAAGGCCCCCCCTGTCCGCGACGTCACGATCTACCTCTCCGGCCTGCGGGACGACGAGGGAATGCCCATCCCCAAGACGACCTTCACGCAGATGGAGGACGAGCTGGTGCGGCAAATCGCCGTGGAGGGCACGGAACGGGCCGTTCCGGGCGGAACCGCCGTCGATGTTGTGACGCCGCGGGGCCGTTTCACGGTGTACCAATCGGACCGGGAGACCGATCCGTCCTTCCGGTGGACGGTCCGGCTACAAGACGTCTGGCACGTCGGCAAGGCGCTCGTGGATTTCCTCAACCGGCTCCCCGAGGAAACCTTGCAACGCTTCCGGGACGCGAAGAATTGATCCGATGCGCCGACCGAGTCCAACGGGAGCCCCCGCTGACCGCCCGGCACGGGCGGGAAGGTCGCTTTTCGCCGCGGCGGCGAGGGTGGCGGCGGCGTTGTTGCTACTCTGCGGGTGCCGTGCGGTGGACGTGGGGGCTCCGGTCGTGGAACGGCAGACGCGTACCATCCACAATACGGCCTGCTCCCCTTCGCGGTCCGAGGTGACGGCCGTGAAGATGACGCATGCGCCGGCCGGGGCGCAGGCGGTTTCGGTCGGGCTGGTGGCGGACGTGCGCGAGGAGTACGAGCGGACCAGCCACGAGCAGACGACAACCATCACGAAACAGCGCCGGCTGTCCTTCGGCTTTTTTCCGGCAGCGGCGGAGCAGTACTGCGCGCCGGTCGGGGCGGACCCCCCGGCGTGTTTCCCGCGCGGCTACCCGGCGGCATTCGCCGTGGGCCTCCCGTTCGTCCCCCTGGGAACCCTCCATGCACTCCTGCTGGAAGGGCCGTTCGGGTCCTACGACTGCACGAAGTCGAAGAACCTCAACGCCTACGCGCACGTGGGCCTTCTCGGCATCCACAAGTACACGGTGAGCGTCCGTGAAGGCCCCGTGGACGGCCCCTTCCGCGCCGAGCCGCCCCATGTCCGTACCCGGACGGCCGTCGCCGTCCCGGGACCGTTTGAAATCGAGTTTTCCATTCCCGATCTCGGCCACCGCCCCGCGCCGGTACGTTCCGGGAGGGACGGAACGGCCGTGTTCTCCCTGCCCGCCGTGACCCGGGACCGGACCGTCCGCGCCTTCGTCTCTTTCAGGCCCGTCCAGAGCCCAGCCGCCGCCTCCGAACCTTGGGTGGGCCTGGCTCTGGGCAAGGCCGCCGCGGAGAGCCATTCCTTCGACGTCACGCTCCGGGCCCCGCCGCCGCCCAAGCCTCCTCCCGCACCCACCGTCATCCGCATCCCCGTCTCCGTCTCCGCCCCCGCCTCGACCCCAGCCCCGACCCCGCCGCAACGCCCCTACAAAGTCACCGGCATCCAGCCCGGCGACGGTGGTTTCTACACCGTGTGCGTGGAAATCCTCGACACGACGCGCACCTTCGACATCCGTCGCCTCGTCGAGGCGGAAGTGCGCGATCTGGTGCGCCAGGATTTCCTCTCCCGCCACCCGGGTGAGTCCCCGCAGACCATCAGGGAAAACCTCCGCTTCGTCACCGAAAACGCCGGCCGGACCCTGATGTGCGAGGGACGCGCCTTCTCCGCACGCCCGGTCGAGGATGGCTGGCACTACGATCCGGAATCCCGCCGCGGATGGGTCCGTCTCCGCATCACCGGCGGCATGCCCGCCGCCGAGGCCAAGTCCTGGGCCCGCGACAACATTTCCGCCATCGTCGCGGAGAAGAACGTGGCGCTCGAGGTCGGCAAGGCTCCGCCGCCCGGCGCGACCTACCGCAGCCGCCAGGAGCGCTTCGAAGATGGACTCCTCACAGTCGAGTTCGAGGCCCTCCAATGACTCCCTGCCACGACGATTCAGGAAACGGAACCCCAACAGAAAGGAACACCCCATGAAAAGCACCCTCCCCGCCCCCTGCCTCACGGCCATTGCCGCCGCCACCTGGCTTTGTGCCGGTTGCGTCTCCTTCCCGGTGGGATCGGAAACGTTCACCACCGAGTATTCCACCGACGTGCGCGCCGCCTGGGACCTCCCCGAGAAGTCCTATGAACCCGAGCCCGCCGTGACCCCCGCCGACGCCCAGGACGGGTCCGTGGCCATCGGCCTGGCCGGCGTGGTCACCAGCGTGCAACCCCAGGTGCTGCACCACGAAAAAGTCTCCCTCGAAAAATGCAAACGCCTGGCCTTCGGCATCTTTCCGGGAGAGGCCGAATCCATTTATCGCCCCCGCAACTCCCTCATGCCTCTGGCGGGCTGGACGCACACGGGCGGGGGACACTACCAATCCAACTCCAACGATGAAGCCGCAAAAATGATGCTGTTTGGGATTCTTATGCTACCCAACTCCCTGCTGTGCGTGCCGTTCTTTGGAAAATATGAATGCTCCACCCACCATTGGATGCTTGCCCAAGACGGCAAGACACGCCTGTTGGCCAAGTTCTCCGCCGAAGATCGAGAGCGGATCGGGGCTTGGACTTGGCAGGATGAGAAGGCACACCCCCAGCGGGAAATTGCCAGCAGTTGCTCCCACGCTGGATTCTTCGGCTTCCACAAGTACTGCACCTACGTCATCGGAGACCCCGAGAAGCTCGAGCCGACTCCGGTGGAGTCGAAGGTGTCCCAGACCCGTCGCCGGGTGTCCGGCCCCTACACCGTGACCTTGCGACTCCCGTCGCTGGGCTACGTCGAGACCATCGCCGTCGAGGAGGGCCGGAAAGAGGCCGTGTTCAACCTCGCCGCCGTCGCGAACGGCGAGTCGTCCGTCGAGGGGACCGTGCGCTTTGCTCCCGCGGCGGAGGGGCCGGAGGCCATCCGCAATGCCGAGGACCGCGCTCTCCTCGAAGCCGCCGCCGACCGGGAATGGGCCGTTTCCGTCGCCATGATTTACAAAAACTGAACAGAAAGGAACCACGAATGAAACGCTTCTCTCTCCCTCTGGCGGGCCTTGTCGCCTTTGTCGCCGCCACCGCCACCCTGGCCCAGCCGGGTGTCTCCTCCGTGTCCTCCCCCGATTTCACCGAAAACCAATGGTGGCAGAAGGAAGGCTTCGGCTTCGGACAGTTCTACTACACCCAATTCAAGGTCAAGGATCTTGGCAAACCCATGCACGGCGGCGGATTCGCTTTCGGCGGTGAATATGTCAATTCCACAGCCCATGTCGGCATCGGCGGAACCTTTTCCCTCGCCTGGGCCATGATGGACGACACGGAATGCAAGGCCGACGATCGGCAGTTCGGTCTCGACCTCTATGTCCCCCTACGCATTTCCAGCGCCCTCACCTTCTACGCCGGTGGCGGCGGCACGGTTCACGGGTTCGATCTCGACTACAAGGACGATTACGGCCTCTACGGCGGAGACAAGTGGCATCAGGATCAGTTGGTTGGCACCTGCAGCCTCTTTGCCGGTGCCCGCTGGCGTGTATATGAACATATATTCCTTTTTGCAGAATACCGTCGCGAATTCGGGAAAATCGACATCGTCTGCGAAAACTACGTTTACCGAGCCGACGGGTCCCATCCCGAAAGCGAACTCGACATGGCCGGCAACCGCTTCTTCGTCGGCATGGGCGCTCTCTTCTAGGGGATACCGGGGAGCGACGAAATCGCGAAGGAGCAGGCGGGTGGCGCTAGACGTACCAGATTGGGACGGCGTAGAGGTTGTCGCGGAGCCGCGCGGGTTGCGGACAGGGGCAGAGCACCGCACCCGTGCCGCGCGTCCGGCCGGACACCGCGTCGAGGGTCGGGAACGCCGCCGCGGCGTCGGCCGTGACGGAGGAGGAGCGCTTGATTTCGACGGGGTAGAGCACGCCGTCTTCCTCGATGACGAGGTCAATTTCCGATTCGACCTCCCGCTCGGTGCCGCCGCGGGTGAGTTTGCGGCGGTCGCGGCCGCGGTAGTAGGAGAGATGGTGCCGCCAGTCGAGGCCCGCGTTGGCGAACGACTTGACGATTTCCGAGACGGCGAACGTCTCGAAGAGCGGGCCGGACATCGCGCCGGCGGCGAGGGTCCCGGGGGTGAGCCAGCGGGTGAGGTAGGCGGCGAGGCCGGTGTCGAGGAAGTAGAGCTTGGGCGTGCGGATGGCGCGGCGCAGGGCCGACGGTGCGAACGCTTCCAGCAGAATGACGAGTCCGGCCGCTTCCAGAAGCGACATCCAGCGCTTCACGGTGCCGAGGTCCTTGCCGATTTCGGAGGCGATGGCGGAATGGTTGAGCATCTGCCCGGTGCGGGCGGCGGCCGCGACCACGAAACGGCGGAAGGCGGAGAGGTCCTGAACGGCGTCGAGGGCGCGGACGTCGCGTTCGACGTAGGTGCGGAGGTAGTCGGCATGGAACGCGGACCAGTCGCGGGCGTCGCCGGGGAGGCCGGGGAACGAGCCGCGGTGGATGGTGCGCCAGAGGTCGGCGGGCGCGAGCGGGGCGGCGGTGGCGGCGCGGCGGCGGAGGTAGTCTTCGGTGGGGACGAATCGTTCGGCGAAGGAATCGGAACGGCGCTCGCGCAGGGAGAGGCCGTGCAGTTCCAGCACCGCGACGCGGCCGGAAAGCGATTCCGAAACGCCCTGCATGAGGTGGTAGGGCTGGGAGCCGGTCAGGAGGAACTGTCCGGGAGCGTCCGATTCGTCGCACAGCATCTTGACGTGGCGGAACAGCTCCGGCGCGCGCTGGATTTCGTCCACGGTGACGGGCGGCGGGTTGAGCGAGAGGAAGAAGCGTCCGTCGGTTTTGGCCTGTTCCTCCAGGAAGGGGTCGTCGAGCGTGACGTAGCGGCGGTCGGGAAAGAGATGGCGCAGCAGCGTGGATTTTCCGACCTGGCGAGCGCCGGTGACGAGGACGGCCTTGTGGGCGGCGGCGAGGCGGCGGAGGTGGGGTTCGATGGCGCGGGGAGTGTATTTCATGGCAAATCTGGAATCGGAATCGAAATTCGCCGTGAATATAGTTGCCAAGACACTGCGCGTCAAGGCGGAAAGGGGCTACGGTTGGGCGGAGGGCGTATCTCCGGTTTGTACAAAGGGGGACTGGGTGAAAAGACAACACACTCCGATTTGCCGGTGGGAACAGCCGGGGATGTTCTACATTGAAAAACATGAAAACCGCTTCGCGGACTGGAAAACCTTGGGGAAACAGGATGAAACTCCGATTTGCCGGTGGAGGAAGAAGAGAAACTCCGATTTGTCCGATGCCTGCGCTAACGCTCCGGCGATGCAATCCAATCGCTTCTCCTTCTGAATTATACAGGGTCTGTCCCCGTAATCCCCAGAGCGATTTCAGAAACAGTGTGGCCGCAATCCGTTGTCTCACCAGCCATTTCCCACTGCGGACGCGCAGAAGCGCGTCCCTCCCCGTGGAGAGCGCATCGGGAGGGTCGCGCTTCCGCGCGACCTTGTGGTGGGGAAACGTCCGGGGCGCTACAGAATAACGTAACCGCTCTAGAGGCGGGTGCCGGGGGGGATGACGGTGTTCTTGGGGATGACGATGATGCCGTCCTGGACGGTGTAGAGGTCGTGGACGCCGTCGGGTTTGCCGTCGGGGGTGATGTAGCAGCCGTCGCCGATGCGCGCGTTCTTGTCGATGATCGCGTTGCGGATGAAGCAGTCGCGGCCCACCCCGAGCGGGACCGTGTGGGTCTTGTCGGTGCGCTCGTGGTCGTAGTAGTCGGCGCCCATCATGACGGTGTGCTCGAGGACGCTGCCTTCGCCCACGATGGCCCGCACGCCGATGATGCTGCTCAGGATGCGGTGGCCGGAGATGATGCAGCCTTCGGAGAGCAGCGCGCGGTTCAGGTCGCAGCAGTTGATCTTGGAGGGCGGCAGGAAGCGCATGTGGGTGTAGAGGGGCGCGCGCGGGTCGTAGAGGTTGAACTCGGGCAGCGGGCCGGTCAGTTCCATGTTCGCCTGCCAGAAGGCGCGGATGGTCCCGATGTCGCGCCAGTAGCCGCGGAAGAGGTAGCGGTGGACGTTGCGGTCGCGGATGGCCGCCGGGATGATGTTCTTGCCGAAGTCGGTTTCGTCGTTGTCCAGGACTTCGAGGAGCGTCTTGGTGTTGAAGATGTAGATGCCCATGCTGGCGAAGTACCGCTCGGGGCCGTCGCCGGGCGCGCGCAGTTCGTCGAGGACGGGCGTGTCGCCGGGCTTCTCGACGAAGCGCACGACGCGGCCCTTCGCGTCCGCCTGCATGATGCCCAGCGCGCCGGCCTGGGAGCGGGGGACGGCCTTGCAGCAGACGGTGACGTCGGCGTGGTTGGCGATGTGCTCTTCGAGGACGAGGCGGGCGTCCATGCGGTAGAGCTGGTCGCCGGAGAGGATGAGGACGTGGTCGGGGTTGTGGTCCATCACGTAGCGGAGGGACTGGCGGACGGCGTCGGCCGTGCCCTGGAACCAGCGCTCGGCGCCGGGGGTCTGCTGGGCGGCGAGGATGCGGACGTAGCCGTCGTGGAAGCGGTCGAAGACGTAGGTGTTCTGGACGTGCTGGTGCAGGGAGACGGAGTTGAACTGCGTCAGGATGTTGATGCGGCGGATGCCGGAGTTGATGCAGTTGCTGACGGGAATGTCGACGAGACGGTACTTGCCGGCGAGCGGGACGGCCGGTTTGCACCGGTCGCGGGTGAGGGGTTGGAGCCGCTTGCCTTCGCCACCGCCGAGTACCACGCCGACCATGTTCATGTCCATCGCTTGCCGTCCTTTCTGTGCATTCCGTTCAAGGGGGAGTATCGCGCGCGGGGCGGGCCGGCGCCAACGAAAAGAGGGCGGGGCGCGGAAGCGTTTTACCGGAAGGCGGACCGTCCGGCCCGGGCCGCGGAGCGCGTCGCGGCGGTGCCCCGTGCCATGGAAGGCGGGCGCGGCTCCGAATCGGCCCGCTGTCCCAAAAAACACGGTCCGGCCAAAGGCCGGACCGCATCTTGTCACGATTCGCTTGTCACTGCGCCCGCAGGGCGCGCGCCTGTCAGCCGGCGACGGTCTTGCCGGACTGGCGGGCGAGGTCGGCGTCGACCATCATCGTCACGAGCTGCTCGAAGGAGACTTCCGGCTTCCAGCCGAGCTTCTCGTGGGCCTTCGCCGGGTTGCCGAGGAGGAGTTCGACTTCGGCGGGGCGGATGAATTCCGGGTCGATCACGACGTAGTCCTCGTACTGGAGGCCGACGTGCTTGAAGGCGATTTCGAGGAATTCGCGCACGGAGTGCGTTTCGCCGGTGGCCACGACGTAGTCGTCGGGCTGGTCCTGCTGGAGCATCATCCACATGGCGCGGACGTAGTCGCCGGCAAAGCCCCAGTCGCGCTTGGCGTCGAGGTTGCCCATGCGCAGCTCCTTCTGGAGGCCGAGCTTGATGCGGGCGACGGCGTTGGTGATCTTGCGCGTCACGAATTCGAGGCCGCGGCGCGGCGACTCGTGGTTGAACAGGATGCCGGAGAGGGCGAAGAGGTTGTAGCTTTCGCGGTAGTTCACCGTGATGAAGTGGCCGTAGACCTTCGCCACGCCGTAGGGGCTGCGCGGATAGAACGGGGTCAGCTCGTTCTGCGGGGTCTCGCGGACCTTGCCGAACATTTCGGAGGAGGAGGCCTGGTAGAAGCGCGCCTTCGGGCAGACCATGCGCATGGCTTCGAGCATCTTGGTGACGCCCAGGCCCGTGAACTCGCCCGTCAGCACCGCCTGGCTCCAGGAGGTCGGCACGAAGGACATGGCCGCCAGGTTGTAGATTTCGTCCGGCTGCACCTTCTCCATGAGTTTGACCAGCGAGAACTGGTCCAGCAGGTCGCCCTGCTCCAGGCGGATGCGGTCGCGGATGTGCGCGATGCGGTCGAAGTTCTCCGTGGAGGCGCGGCGGACCATGCCGGTGACGTCGTAGCCCTTGGAGAGGAGCAGGTCGGCGAGGTAGGAGCCGTCCTGGCCGGTGATGCCGGTGATCAGTGCTTTTTTCATCGTGGATTTCCTTTGCTTTCGGGTGCTGCGGCCTCCGGGTCCCACGCGGCGCGGATCAGGGCGATGCCCTGGCGCATGTCCTCGGTCGGGGTCCCCGGTGCGGGTTCCAGGACGCGCAGGATGTCGGTGCGGATCCAGTTGGCCATGGATTTGTAATCGATTTCGCCGTGCGGCGGCATGAGGTGGTCGCGGCCCGGCGGGGCGACGGCGTGGATGTGGCAGCCGGCGATGTGCGGCGCCAGGCGTTCCAGCCAGCGGCGGGAGTTGATGAAACCGAGGTTGTCGCGGATCTTCGCGTGCCCGATGTCCCACCACAGGCGGATGCCGCTGCCCGCGAAGCGCCGCATCAGCTGCTCGGACTCCAGCTCCGTCGGGATGGCTTCCCACGTCGGCAGGTTCTCCAGCGCGAGGGCGACGCCGGTCTCGCGCACGGCGGGCACGAGCTTTTCGAGGCTGTCGCAGAGCGCGTCGATCTGCCTGGGCGCGCGCTTGTCGCGCTGGATCTGCGCCTTGAGCTTGAGCGACTCGAAGGCGGACGTGAACTGCTCCCCGTGCTCGGCCATGCGGACGAGGTCCATCGTGTAGCGGTTCATCGAGACGTTGCCCGAGTGGCAGACGACCACCTTCGCGCCCATGTCGGCGGCGAAACGGAGGGTTTCCTTGATGTGCGCCACCGCGTATTCGCGCTCGCGGCGGTCGTCGGAACCCGGCGTGTAGAGTTCGGGATGACCGCGGGGGGCGCCGCGCGGGACGGGACAGAAGTTGTGGACGCTGTTGACCTTGACCGAGCCGTTGGCAATCATCGCCTTGACGCCCGGCACCAGCTCCTGGCGCAGGTCGTAACCCAATTCGAGCCGGTTGATGCCCAAATCGAGTATTTCCTCGCACATGGCCTCTCCCGACGCGTGCCGGGATGCGTTCCAGTGCGTGCTGACGGCCAATTCAAGCATGGCCTCACCCAGTATGTCCGCAACGTTTCACTTCCAGACCACGCTACCCGTTTTGCGGTGGCTTGGCAAGCGTGCGTTGCGTGCCGCAGCGGACTCATCTCCGCTGTGTGCAACGAATGCGGATCTGGAATTCCCGGCCTTGGATTCTGGCTACGGCGAGGGGCGCTCGGGGTAGGGGGGGGCCGGGGAGGGGATGTCCGGGAGTTTGCAGGTGCCGTTGGCCGCTTTGTGGCCGCACTCATTGGCGGTGTCAGGTGAAAACCTTGCGATTTTCCATGTGGGGGGAAGGGTAGGGCGGGCAGTCCCTGCCCGCCGGCGCCAGTGATGCCGAAGGACTGCGCCGGAAATGTGCGGCCTCGCGTTTCCCTTGGTTCTGGCCGAATTGCAACAATGTTTTTCGTAATCCCAAATGGGGCTGGCAAGAGCCCGGAGAGAGGGGGGCGGAGGGGGGCGGGCGGGTGTCAGAAGCCCCGGAGCAGGCGGTAGCCCCAGTAGGCGTAGTGTTCCTTGAAAAGGCGGCAGGCGGTGTCGAGGCTGCCGGAATCCGGGCAGAGCCAGCCCGGATAGAAGCCATCCTTGCAGCGGACCGAGGTCTCGTGGTCGGTTGCCGCCGGGACCGCGTCGAGCCCCGCGTGGCGGAAGAGCAGCAGCGCCCGGCGCATGTGCGCGGCGGACGTCACCAGCAGGATGCGGCTCCCCGGCGGCAGGAGGGCGGCGACCGCCCGGGATTCCTCTTCGGTGTTCCGCGGGCCGTCGAGGAAGGTGACGGCGGCGTCCGGCACGCCGGCATCCCGCAGGAGCGGTCCGGTGGAAAGCGAGGGATCCAGTCCCGTCGCGACGATCCGCGGGGCTTTTCCGGCCCGGTAGAGGCGGATGCCGTGCCAGACGCGGTCGCCGGCCGGATTGAGGTCGGGATACGGCAACCCCGCCTCTTCGCCCGACGAGACCCCGCCGCCCAGCACCACGATGGCGTCCACCGCCGGTGCATCTTCCGCGGCGACAGGCGGATACGCCGCATCGAAGCCCCGTCCCAGGAGCCAGCACGCGAGCGGGGTGCTCCAGAACCAGAGCCAGGCCGCCGCGGCCAGCGCGGTCCGTCCCGCCCAGCGGCGGCACCGGCCGCTGCCCCGCGCGGCGCGCCACCCCAGCACCGCCGCCAGCAGCACCAGGAGCAATCCCGCCATCAGCGGGGTGACGGTCACGGCGACGAGGTGGTTGAAGACGGCCATGGCGGGGTGGGGGAACTCAACCGCCCGACGGCGGCTTCCTGCCGAGGCGGGCGAGGACGGCCTTCAGGTCGGTCCAGACCTTGCCCTTTTCGGCGGGATTGCGCAGGAGGTAGGCGGGGTGGAACGTCAGCATGACGGGGATCCCCTCGAACTCGCGCCACGTCCCCCGTATGCGCGTGATGCCCGTCATGTCGCCGGTGAGGCCCTTCACGGCCGTGGAGCCGAGGCATACGATGAGCTTGGGGCGGATGACCGCGATCTGCCGCTTGAGGTACGGCATGCACCAGGCCATCTCCTGCGGCGTCGGCGTGCGGTTCCCGGGGGGGCGGCACTTGACGATGTTGCCGATGAAGACCTGTTCGCGCGTGTAGCCCATCGCGTTGATCATCTTGGTCAGCAGCTGCCCCGCGCGGCCCACGAAGGCGAGACCCTGCTCGTCCTCGTCCGCACCGGGGCCCTCGCCGACGAACATGATGTCCGGGTTCAGGCACCCCTGACCCGGGACGGTGTTGTGGCGGGTGGGCGCGAGGGGGCACCCCTTGCACGCCGCGATGGCGGCCGCCAGGCTCTCCAGCGTGTCCGGATGGCCGTCAGGGGCGCGGGAGGGGATGGGGGCCGACGGGGGTTCCCACGCCGCCGGGGCGGGGGCGGGGGCCGGGGCCGGACGCGGCGGCGGGGGCGGGGGGACAGCAGACCGCGCCGGCGGCCGGGTCGCGGCCGGGGCGGCGGCTGGCTCCGCCGCGCGGCGGCGGCGGGGGGGCGGCGGGGACTTGAGCCCGGCCGGCACGTGGGTGATGCCCTGCTCCTTGAGGTATTCCAGGTATTCCCGCATCTGGGCGGCGATCGTCTTCATGGCCCCGACTATAGCCCGCCCGCCCCCCCGATGTCAAAAGGCGAAAGCGGCGCCACCGCCCGCCGCCCGTTCCACGTTTGCAATTACGGAAAAACCAGACAAATTCCCCCCTTTTACCCACACGCTCCCTCCCATGAACGACCCCATCCCCGGCCCCCCCCCCATAAAAGCCCTCCCGGTGGTGGGGCGAGCACTCCGTGCGAGCCGCAATCTTCCCCCCCCACGCGGCTCGCTCGGAGAGCTCGCCCCACCACGGGGGGGAGCCGAGGAAGAGGAAAAACGGAGAGGCACCTTGCGCGCGCGTCAAATGGCTTTTGTGCTTGAAGCCCTCCCCCGACAGTGGCATCATGGTTTGCAATCGGTGTGGAAGGGTTCTGCACCGGCGAGGAGAATACACTATGAAACGGAAATGGTTGGGTTTGGCATTGGCGGCCGCTATGGCCTGCGCCGGTGCGGCTACGCAAAGCACAGCGGACGTTCTGGCCGAGGATTCGGCCGCGAACTACACGGCTGAAACGTTCGTCAGCGGCGCGAATCTGGGCTCCGGCTTCGGTGCCTGGGAATTCTGGAACGCGGCCCCGACCCTCGCCGATTCGGCTGCGGGCCTCTGCGGCGACATCAATTCCGAAAACGGCGTGTCCTTCCGTTTCGCCCAGGACGGCGTCGAAGACCACTGGGGCTACTGCAACGGCTACCGCGGCTTCGATGCGCTGAATCCCGGCGATGTCCTCACCTTCCGGTTCACCTGCGCCTATTGCGGCGGCAACCGCGGCCTCGACCTCTTCGCCAACGGCGGGCACGACGACTCGGACAAGATCGCCAACGTCATCAACCTGTCCGGCGACAACGAGTATTCCGTCAACGGGGTCGTCATTGCCAACAACTGGGCCCCGCACGCGGTTTCCGAAGTGACCGTGTCCCAGCTTGAGGACGGCATCGAGATCGCCATCAAGCGCACCTCCACCGAGGAAGGCGTCGAAGACCTGGAGTATTCGACGAAGGTCGAGACCTCCTCCAAGCTCACCGGCATCGGCCTCTACGCCGGCGGCTGGGAATGGAACGACGGCGCGGACGTGGAGAACTACGCGTTCTACGTCAACGACCTGAAGATCGAGGGCATTCCCCCGGCGGACACGCTGAAGCTGGAGGGGCCGTGGGCGGTCACCAAGGCCACTGCCGATCTTGAGTTCACGCTCACCCGCAAGTCCACCGACGGCGATTTGGAAGTCGCGCTGACGAGCAGCTATCCGGAATTCGCGGCGGTTCCCGACACGGTGACGATTCCGGACGGCGAGTCCAGCGTCACTTTCGTTGTCGCGGCCGCGGTCCAGGGCAACGGGAACGTTGCGGCGATCCAGGCGAGCGCGGAAGGCATCGCCGGAGACAGTTTCGAAGTCAAGGGTCCGTCCTACTCGTGCAATCCCTGGGACGAAGGCGTCGAGGATCCGTGGAACGTGGATGTCGACGAAGCGAGGACGTTCTACGTGGACAGCCCCTTCTTCGAGGATGCTGGTTTCGACAACAGCCTGGTGACGGTGGCGAGTTCCGACGAATCGGTCATCGGGATTGCCTCCAAGCAGGATTGGGCGCAGGGCGAGAACGGCATGTATGCCGCGTGGACGGTGACGGGCATCGGCGGCGGCAAGGCCACGGCCCAAGTGCTCTTCGCCGGCATTCCGATGACGGAGTACGGCTTCACGGTTCCGCAGGCCGGCGCCACCCTCAGCGGCCCGACCTCCCTGCGCGTGGGCAACGAAGCAACCTACACGCTGGCCGTTACGCTTGCGGGCGACATCGAATCCGATACCTTCCAGCTGGTCGCCGACAACGAAGACCTGGTCTCCATCGAACCCTCGGACGCGCAGGAACTGACGGAATCCGGCACGCTGGAGTTCAAGGTCACGGCGCTCAAGGAAGGCGATGTCACGCTGTCGGTCATCGACGACAAAGCCCTGGATACCGACATCGCGCCGATCACGGTCTCCATCACCGAAGCCCCGGACTACAGCGGCTACGTCGCCTACGACGACGCCTCGCTGTACGATCTCGGCGACCTCAACTACGCCAGTGTCGGCGAAGGCACCGACAAGTTCCTGCCTTGGGACGAAGTCTACAAGAACGCCGACGGCGAAAGCACGTTCGCCGGCGCGGTGGTCGTCACCGCGGCTCCCGATCCTTCCGCCCTTACCGAAGGCCAGGCGTTCGCCCTCTACGCCAACGGCGCCGACGGTGCGGAAATCCAGCTCCGCCGCCCGTTCGCGAACCCGCTGGACAACGGCCAGGCCTTCTCCGTGGTTGTTTCCCCGAACTACCGCGACGGGACCAAGGGCGTGAAGTTCATGGGCGTCTGGGAAGGCGAATGGTATCCCCGCGCCGAGTTCTTCTACAACAACGACGGCTACTTCTACAAACTCGACGGCGACGAGGACGCCACCAACCTCGGTTGGGAGTACGGCACCGACGCCATCACCATCACCCTCAAGAAGGCGGCCGACGGCTCCAGCTACACGCTCTCCTTCGCCCGTGGTGACGAAATCGTGGCCAAGGAAGGCATCACCTCCTTCGCCGGCACCGTCGACGCCGCACAGTTCTACTCCTGGCAGGGCGGCAACGGCGACGAGAACAACCTCGTCTTCAACTCCCTCGCCATTCAGCAGGTCGAAGAGCCGGTCGTGGAGCGCGCCATCGGCTGGGCGGCCGGCGTGTGGAATCCGGACGCCGCGGGCGAGTACAAGTTCGCGATTTCCGCGACGACCGACGACATCGGCGAGGTGGCCCTCACTGTCGAACCCTCCGACGGGGCGTTGAGCCTCTCCACTGCCTCGGTCGATTTGACCGGCAAGCTGGAAGAGTCTTTCGCCGTGATTCTCTCCGAGGCGAACGAGGGCGACAGCTTCGTCATCAAGGCGACGCCCGCCGACACCACGGTCGATCCGATCGAGTACAACGTGACGGTCTCCGGCACCTACGTGACGCTCTCCAGCGACAACTGGGAGTATCCGGTGAGCGCGGGCGAAATCTGGCTGGCGCTGACGGCGTCGGTCTCGAAGTACGGGACGTACACGATTTCCTCCGAAGACGTGGGCGTGCTGACCGTCCCCGACGACTCCGTGTCCATCACGGTGGATTCGCCCGACCAGAAGTGGTTCAACGTGACCATCGTCGGCCCCGGCAAGGCCAAGATCTACGCCACGGCCGAAGGTGCAACGGAGCCCGCCGCCAACTTCGAATTCACGATCACGGCCGACGCCCCCGTCATCGACGGCACGACGATGGAGACGGTTTCCTTCGCCGACGGGTTCTCCGGGATGGTGACCCAGGAGTTCGCGGAGCAGTTCAACAGCGTCCGGGCGAAGGTTCTGCAGTGGAACGGCGAGGCGAAGGCCTTCGTCGATGTGGAAGAGCTGGACAACGAGGTCGAATGGCCCGACATGAAGTTCACGCCTTCGATCGACAACCCCGTCATCCGCCTCATCTTCGAGAAGAAGTGAGGACGAGCCCCATCCCAACCGCCTGACGGCGACAACCGGCCCCGGGTTTCCGGGGCCGGTTTTTTGGTGGTGGTGGGTGCATCCTGCCGTGTTCAAGGCACGTCCCGCCGCCAGGTCGCGCGGAAGCGCGACCCTCCCCCGGTGCTCTCCGCGGGGAGGGACGCGCTTCTGCGCGTCCGCAATGGAAGCCGCCAGGTTGCGGGGAAGCGCGACCCTCCCCCGGCGCTCTCCGCGGGGAGGGACGCGCTTCTGCGCGTCCGCAATGGAAAGCGCCTGGTCGCGCGGAAGCGCGACCCTCCCCCGGGCGCTCTTCTGGCACGGGGCATGCACACGGACGACGGCAAGGGCGCCGTCGGATGGGGCCCGGGACGATGCAGGCAGGTGCAGGCCCATCCGGAGATTTCCCTTTTCGGTCCTGTCCGCAGGAAACGGCGGAGATGCCCCCGGCGGGAGGGGAGGGCGTGGGCGCAACCGCCGTTGCAATCCGGCGGGCGATGGACTAGACTGGAACGGTTCCAAGGAAACGAAAGGAAACGCCATGTCCAACGATCCATCCTCCTCCCCCCGGCCGAACGGGTTCGCGCTGCTGCCCTTCGCCGTGTTCGCGGCGTTCTACGTGGGGCTCTCGCTCCTGGCGGGGCACCTGGGGTACGAAATGCCGTGGTACAAGGTGTCGATGCCGGTGGCGTTCCTCGTGGCGTCCGCGGTCTCGCTGCTCGTCGGCCGCCGCCCCCTCGACGCCAAGGTCGAGACGTACGCGCGCGGCATGGGCGAGCCCAACATCATGATCATGTGCCTGATCTTCGTCCTGGCGGGCGCGTTCGCGACGATCGCGAAGGGCTCCGGGGCCGTGGACGCGGCCGTGGTGCTCGCCCGCGCGTGCATTCCGGAGAGCCTGATGGTCGCGGGGGTGTTCCTGGTCTCGTGCCTGATTTCGCTGGCGATCGGGACCTCGTGCGGGACGATCGCGGCGGTCACGCCCATCGCGCTGGGCTTCTCGGGGCCGCTGGGGCTTCCCCCGGCACTGCTGATGGGGGCGGTGATCGGCGGATCGATGTTCGGGGACAACCTCTCGATGATCTCCGACACGACGATCGCCGCGACGCGCACCCAGAGCGTGCGGATGAAGGACAAGTTCATGGCGAACGGCCTGATCGCGGCGCCGGCGGCGCTGGTGGCGCTGTTCATCTACGCCGCGAGCGGATCGGCCGCGTCGACGGGGGCGGTCGCGGCGCCGGCGGTGACGTGGGAGCACTTCGTGCTGGTGCTGCCGTACGTCTTCGTGCTGGTGATGGCGCTGTTCGGGTTCAACGTGATGGCGCTGCTGTTCTCGGGGACGGTGCTGGCGGCGGCGATCGGCGGGGCGCTGGGCAAGTTCGGGTTCTTCGACGCGATGGACCTGCTGGGGAAGGGGACGCTCGGGATGGGCGAGACGCTGATCGTCGCGCTGCTGGCGGGCGGGCTGTTCAAGTCGGTGCAGGCGAACGGGGGGGTGCGGTGGCTCACGGACCGGATCTCGAAGGTCATCCGCGGCCCGCGCACGTGCGAGCTGGGGGTGTTCTTCCTGGTCTCGGCGGTGAACTGCTTCACGGCGAACAACACGGTGGCGATCGTGATCGCGGGGCCGATCGCGAAGGAATGCGCCGACAAGTTCAAGGCGGAGCCGGTCCGCATCGCGTCGGTGCTGGACACGGCCTCGTGCGTGGTGCAGGGGCTGATCCCGTACGGCGCGCAGATCCTGATCGCGTTGGGGGTGGCGAAGGGACTGGACATGAACGTCGATTCGCTGGCGCTGCTGAGGAGCCTGTACTACCAGCCGCTCCTGGCGCTGGCGGTGATGGCCTCGATCCTGTTCAACGGCCGCCGCACCCGCTCGCCGATCCCCGCCTCCGCCGCGCGCAAGTGACCGACGGCGGCTGCCGACGCGGGGGCGGGCTGGGGCGGGGCGCGAGGTCCCGGGGAGGCGGAAGGACGGTCCGCCGTCGGGCGTCCGGAGTCAAATCGCGGGTCCGGTTCCGGAATCCACGCGACCCGGCGCGCGTTTCCCCTTGAAAATCCCGGCGGGGCGGGTAAAAAGGACGGAAAACAACGGCCGGCCGCCGCCGGCCCCCATCCAACCCAAAGGCAGACACATGAACAAGAAGACCCTCAACGACGTCGAACTGGCCGGCAAGCGCGTCATCATGCGCGTGGACTTCAACGTGCCGATCAAGGAAGGCGTCATCAGCGACGACACCCGCATCCAGAAGGCGCTCCCCTCCATCCGCTACATCCTCGACCACGGCGCGAGCCTGGTCCTCATGAGCCACCTCGGCCGCCCCAAGGAGAAGGGCTACGAGGCCGACTTCTCCCTCAAGCCCGTCGGCGAACACCTCGCCAAGCTGCTCGGCAAGCCCGTCGCCTTCGCGCCCGACTGCCTGGCGGCGGACGACCAGGTCGCGGCCCTCAAGCCCGGCGAAGTCCTCCTCCTCGAAAACACCCGCTTCTACAAGCAGGAACAGGCCAAGGTCAAGAAGGCCGAGGGCATGACCGACGACGAGGTCAAGGCCAAGAAGGCCGAGCTCAAGGAGAAGCAGAAGGAAATGGCCAGGAAGCTCGCCTCCTACGGCGACATCTTCGTCAACGACGCCTTCGGCACCGCCCACCGCGCCCACGCCTCCACGGCGGTCATCTGCAAGTACATCCCCGTCAGCGTCGCCGGCTTCCTCATGGAGAAGGAAATCCAGTACCTCGGCAACGCCGTCGAGAACCCCGTCCGCCCGTTCGTCGCCATCCTCGGCGGCGCGAAGGTCAGCGACAAGCTCGCCGTCGTCAACAACCTCCTCGACAAGGTCGACACGCTGATCATCGGCGGCGGCATGGCCTACACCTTCCTGAAGGCCCAGGGCCACGACGTCGGCGCCTCCCTCTGCGAGCCCGACCAGCTCGACTACGCCCGCGAGATGATCGCCAAGGCCGCCGCCAACGGCAAGAAGCTGCTGCTGCCCGTGGACAACGTCGCCGCCGACAAGTTCGCCGCCGACGCCGCCACGCAGGTGGTCGGCGACGACATCCCCGCCGGCTGGATGGCCCTCGACATCGGCCCCGAGACCGTCAAGCTCTACTCCGACGCCATCCGCTCCGCCAAGACCGTCGTCTGGAACGGCCCCATGGGCTGCTTCGAGATGGCGCCCTTCGCGGCGGGCACTTTCGGCGTCTGCCAGGCGGTCGCCGACAGCGGCGCGACCAGCGTCATCGGCGGCGGCGACTCCGTCAGCGCCGTCAACCGCAGCGGCCTCGCCGACAAGATGACCCACATCTCCACCGGCGGCGGCGCCTCCCTCGAATACCTCGAAGGCAAGGAACTCCCCGGCGTCGCGGCCCTCAACGACCGCTGATTGCCCGGAGCCACCGGGGGCCCCCCGGGGCCACCCAAGCCCTAGGAACCTAGATTCCTAGAAACCTAGATTTCTAGGGCCCCAGGCCCCGCCCCCGCCCCGCTCCGCCATCCCCGCCCCATGGCCGGCAAATTCCACCGAGAAGACGAAGCGGCGGGCGCCCCCGCGCCCGCCGCCCCCTCCCCGCGCACCCCGGCCGCGGCGGCGGCGGCGGCGCGCGACCTCTCGCTGATCCGCAACTTCAGCATCATCGCGCACATCGACCACGGCAAGACCACCCTCAGCGACCGCCTCCTCGAGCTGACCGGCGCCGTCGCCAAGCGCGACCAGCGCGACCAGCTGCTCGACGACATGGACCTCGAGCGCGAGCGCGGCATCACCATCAAGGCCCACCCCGTCACCATGGCCTACACCGCGCGCGACGGGAAGACCTACGAATTCAACTTCATCGACACCCCCGGGCACGTCGACTTCTCCTACGAAGTCTCCCGCTCCCTCGCCGCGTGCGAAGGCGCCCTGCTCGTCGTCGATTCCACCCAGGGCGTGCAGGCGCAGACCGTCGCGCACGCCTTCCTGGCGGCCTCCCACAACGTCCGCATGATCCCGGTCCTCAACAAGACCGACATGCCCGCCTCCGACGCCGACTCCGTCGCGCGCCAGATCGAAGACATCTTCGCCATCCCCGCCGAAGAAGACTTCCGCGTCAGCGCCAAGACCGGCGCCGGCGTCCCCGACGTCCTGGAAGCCCTTGTCGAGCGCATCCCGCCGCCCAAGTCCGAATACCCCGGCGAGACCCGCGCCCTCGTCTTCGACAGCGAATACGACACCTTCCGCGGCGGCATCGTCTACCTGCGCGTCTTCGACGGCACCCTCCGGCGCGGCGA
Source organism: Kiritimatiellia bacterium (assembly GCA_017527155.1). Taxonomy (GTDB): domain Bacteria; phylum Verrucomicrobiota; class Kiritimatiellia; order CAIQIC01; family Lenti-01; genus CACXEY01. The sequence continues at coordinate 7,478 of JAFXQI010000009.1, read as the reverse complement.
CCGCATCCGCCTGCTCGGCACCGGGCGCGACTACGAAATCCAGGAAGTCGGCGTCTTCAACCCCAAACTCTGCCCCTGCGCCGAACTCGGCGCCGGGCAGGTCGGCTACGTCATGGCCAACATCAAGAACGCCGCCGAAATCCGCATCGGCGACACCGTGACCAGCGCGAAAAAACCCACCGACCACCCCCTTCCCGGATTCCAGGCCGTCCGCCCCATGGTCTTCACCGGCCTCTACCCCATCGACTCCGACGACTACGAAAAACTCAAGTACTCCCTCGAAAAACTCTCCCTCAACGACTCCTCCTTCCAGTACCAGAACGAGTCGAGCGTCGCCCTCGGCTTCGGCTTCCGCTGCGGATTCCTGGGCCTCCTGCACATGGAAATCGTCCAGGAGCGGCTCCGGCGCGAATACGACTGCGACATCGTCGCCACCTATCCCGGCGTCGTCTACCGCGTCTACCTGCGCGACGGCACCCTCAAGGAAATCGACAACCCCGTCTTCCTGCCCGACCCCACCGAAATCGACCGCATCGAAGAACCCGTCGTCCGCGTCTACCTCATCTGCATGGGCGACCAGATCGGCGACATGATGAAACTCGTCATGGACAAGCGCGGCACCCTCTCCAAGACCGAATCCCTCGACGCCAAGCGCGTCATGCTCACGTGCCTGATGCCGCTCAACGAAATCCTCATCGACTTCCACGACCGTCTCAAGAGCGTCTCGCGCGGCTACGCCTCCATGGACTACGAACCCGCGGGCTACCAGGCCGAAGACCTCGTCCGGCTGGACATCCTCGTCCACGGCGAAATCGTCGAAGCCTTCTCCTGCATCGTCCACCGGAGCAAGGCCGAAGCCCGCGGCCGGCAGATCTGCGAAGTCCTGGTGGACATCATCCCCCCGCAGCAATTCGCCATCGCCATCCAGGCGGCGATCGGGGCCAAGATCATCGCGCGGACGACCGTCCGCCCCTTCCGCAAGGACGTCACCGCCAAATGCTACGGCGGCGACATCACCCGCAAGCGCAAACTCCTCGAAAAACAGAAAGAGGGCAAAAAGCGCATGAAGCAGTTCGGCAAGGTCGGCATCCCCCAGGAAGCCTTCATCGCCGTGTTGAAATCGAAGAACTGACCGGGGCTGCGGGAGGGCATTCCGGGCTTCCGCACGGCAACAATTCCCGGCATCCGACATGACCTACGCCGACGCCCATTGCCATCTCCAGGACCCGCGCCTCGCGCCGCATCTTGACGCCGTGCTCCGGCGGGCCCGCGAAGCGGATGTTGCCCATATCCACGTGAATGCCACCTCCGAGGCCGACTGGGCTTCCACGGCCGCCCTCGAAGGGACTCCGCTCGCGGGGGGGACTGCGGTCCGCGTCTCGTTCGGCCTCCATCCCTGGCATGCAGCCGGGGCCGCCCCCGGATGGCCCGGGCGACTCCGGGACCTTCTCCTTGCCCATCCCCGCGCAGGCATCGGCGAAGCCGGGCTGGATGGAGCCCTCCCCGGCGGGGTGGGAGAGGAACAGTGGGCGGCCTTCCGCATCCAGTGGGAGCTGTCCGTCGCCCTCCGCCGTCCCATTTCCCTCCACGGACGACGGGCTTGGCCGCCGTTGCTGGATTTTCTCCTCTCGCAACCTCCCCATCCGGCCGGGGTTCTCCTCCACGCCTACGGTGGCTCGCCTGATGCCCTCACCGCCCTCGCCGCGCACAATGTCTGCATTTCTCTCGGGGGGGCGTTGGCGAATCCCGCCAACCGCCGTGTCCGCCGGGTTGCTGCCGCCGCCATCTCCGGCCATTTCCTTGTCGAAACCGATGCCCCCGACATGCCGCCGCCTGCCGTTCCTTTCTCCGAACCCGCCCAGCTTCCGTCCACCGCCGCCATCTGGGCCGGAATCCTCGCAATGCCTCTCGCCGATTTCGCGGCGTTGACCACTTCCGCGTTCCTCCGCCTCTTCCCCTGAAGGGGGGGGCAAGCGCTCCGCGCATCCCGCGTGCGTGCCATATGCACAGCCGATGGCGGGGCGCCGTCGTTTCGTACGGGACGGCATGGGGGAGGGACGCGCTTCCGCGCGTCCGGTGTTGAAAAGATGGCGACATCATGAGGGGGGCACACTATCCCGGGAATTGCGCTGGCGGGGCGACTTTTGGGAACGTGTTTTTCATGGGGGGAAGAATGATGAAAATGCGGGCGAAATAGGTGTATTTTCCTTGATATCGCGAATGGAGGAAACAAGGGGGACGGGGAGAGGGCGAGGAGGGGGGGGGACGGGGCGGGGTCAGGGGGCGGGGGTGTAGCGGAGGAGGAGGTCGGGGGGGAGGGGGAGGGTTTCTTGGAGGGTGAAGAGGGGGGCGCGGGCGATGGGCCAGGCGGTGGGGCCCATGGCGCCGACGGGGCCGCCGAGGAGTTTGGGGGCCAGGATCAGGAGGAGTTCGTCGACCAGGCCGGCGCGGACGAGGGCGGAAGCGAGGTGGCCGCCGCCTTCGCAGAGGACGCGGAGGGCGCCGAGGGTTCCGAGCCGGGTCAGGAGGGCCGGGAGGAAGCGGGCGGGGGTGCGGGGGAGGTCGTCCCATACGGTGATGCCGCGGGCGCGGAGGGCGTCGGCCTGGTCGGGGTGCCATCCGCGGGGGGCGGCGAGGATGGTGCGGGCGGAGGAGGCATCGGTGAAGAGTTGGGCGTCGAGGGGGACGGGGTGCTCCAGGGCGGTGACGAGGCGCCAAGGGGCGCGTCCGCGGGGGGGGCGGGGAAGGAGGGAGGGGTTGTCGGCGCGGAGGGTGCCGGCGCCGACCCAGATGACGTCGGAGGCGCGGCGGAGGCTCTGGACGTGGTCGCGCGCGGCGGCGGAGGTGATCCATTTGGAGCGGCGGGAGGAGTCGGCGATGCGGCCGTCGAGGGTGGTGGCGAGTTTGAGGGTGACGTAGGGGCGGTGGAGGAGTTGGTGGGTGGCAAAGGGGGCGAGCAGGCGCTCGGCTTCGGTGCGGCAGGGGCCGACGGTCACGGATACGCCGGCTTTGCGGAGGAGGGTGAAGCCGCGTCCGGCGTGCGCGGGGTTGGGGTCGGGCATGGCGGCGACGACGCGGGCGATGCCGGAGCGGAGGATGGCGTCGCAGCAGGGCGGGGTGCGGCCGTAGGTGGAGCAGGGTTCGAGGGTGACGTAGAGGGTGGCGCCGCGGGCGGCTTCGCCGGCCTGCCGGAGGGCGTAGACTTCGGCGTGGGGGCCGCCGGCGCGGCGGTGCCAGCCGGTGCCGATGCATCGGCCGTCTTTGACGATGACGGCGCCGACGGGGGGGTTGGGGCGGGTGAGGCCTTCGCCGCGGCGGGCGAGGGCGAGGGCGCGGGTCATCCAGGGGGAGTCGGAGGGGAGTGGACGGGACGACCGGGACGACCGGGACAACCGGGACGGACGGGACGAACGGGACGGGGGGGGCTTGGGGAACATGGGGGCTCAGGCGTCCTGGAGGAGGGCGTCGGTGAAGGAGGCGGGGTCGAAGGGGGCGAGGTCGTCTTCGCCTTCGCCGAGGCCGGCGTAGAGGATGGGGATGCCGAGTTCGCGGCGGACGGAGTAGAGGAAGCCGGCCTTGGAGGAGCCGTCGAGTTTGGTGATGACGGCGCCGGTCAGGGGGGTGGCTTCGTGGAAGAGCCGGGCCTGGGAGACGGCGTTCTGGCCGAGCATGGCGTCGAGGACGATCCAGGTGTGGTGGGGGGCGCCGGGAAGGCGTTTGGCGATGGCGGCGCGGGTCTTTTGGAGTTCGCGCATGAGGGGTTCGCGGGTGTGCATGCGGCCGGCGGTGTCGATGATGGCCAGGTCGCAATGGCGCGCGAGGGCGGAGTCGACGGCGTCGTAGGCGACGGCGGCGGCATCGGCGCCGGTGGGGCCGCCGACGCAGGGGCAGCCGAGGCGGTCGGCCCAGATGCGCAGTTGGCTGGAGCCGGCGGCGCGGAAGGTGTCGGCCGCGCCCAGCAGGGGGCGCTTGCCGGCGCGCTGGGCGAGGCGGGCGAGTTTGGCGGCGGTGGTGGTCTTGCCGGAGCCGTTGATGCCGACGAGGAGGACGACGCCGGGCGCGGGGATGGAGGCCCAGTCGGGCGGTCCGGAGCCTTCGAGGGCGCCGAGGAGGACGCGCCGGAAGGTGTCGCGGGGGGGCTCGGAGCGGGTGGAGGCTTTTTCCCATTCGGCGATGAGTTCGCGGATGAGCGCCATGGGGACGTCGGCCATGACGAGCAGGTCGGTGAGTTCTTCGACGGTTTCGGGCGCGGGGTGGGCGCCGCCGCCGAAGACGCTGCGCAGGGCGCCCGCGATGCGGTCGCGGGTTTTCTTGAGGCCGGCGAACCAGGAACTCACGGGGCGGGCTCCTCGGAGGGGGCGGCGGGGGGCTCCGGCGGGTCCGCCGGGGCGCGGGACGGCGAGGCGGGCGAAACCTTGCGCTCGTCGACGGCGTCGCGGGCGGGGCGGTCGAGGCCCATGCGGACGCGGTCGAGGATGCCGTTGACGAATTTGCCGGATTCGACGGAGGAGAAGGCCTTGGCGAGGTCGACGGCTTCGTTGATGGAGACGACGGGGGGGATGTCGTCGCGGTGGAGCATTTCGTAGACGGCGATGCGCATGACGTTGCGGTCGACGATGCCCATGCGGTCGATTTCCCAGTTCTCGGCGTATTTTTCGATCAGCGGGTCGATTTCCTTGTGGTGGGCGATGACGCCGCGGGCGAGTTCTTCGGCGAAGCGGCGGGCCTTGGCGCGGCCCTTGGCGGCGTGGGCGCTGTCGGCGGGGTCCTTGGCGGAGGCGGCGGCCTCGGAGGGGGAGGCGGCCGCCCACTCGTCCTGGAACTGCCAGAAGAGCTGGAAGGCCTTGTCGAGGGAGGCGTCCTGGTTGAATTCGGACTGGAAGAGGAATTGGAGGGCCCATTCGCGGGCGTCGTGGCGGAGTCCCATGGGGCGGTCCTTTCCTTAGGGGAGTTGGCGGAGGAGGTTGGCCATCTCGATGGCGGTCTGGGCGGCGGACCATCCGCGGTTGCCGGCCTTGGAGCCGCAGCGCTCGACGGCCTGGTCGAGGTTCTCGGCGGCGACGATGCCGTCGATGACGGGAATGCCGCTGTCGAGGGCGATCTGCGCGATGGCGCGGGTGACCTGGGCGTTGATGAGCCCGGCGTGGGCGGTGGAGCCCTGTATGACGGCGCCGAGGGCGACCAGGGCGTCGTACTTGCCGGAGGCGGCGAGGCGCTTGAGGGCGAGGGGCTGCTCGAAGGCGCCCGGCACCCACGCGACGGCGATGTCCGCCGGCGCGGCGCCGTGGCGGGCGAGGCAGTCGAGGGCGCCCTTGAGGAGCTGGCCCGTGAAGAGGTCGTTGAAGCGGCTGGCGACGATGCCGAAGCGGAGGCCTTTGGCGTCGAGCATTCCGGTGTATTCCTGGCAGTCCATGCGGTTCTCCTTTGCGTTCAGATGAGGTGGCCCATCTTCTGTTTCTTGGTTTCGAGGTAGCGGGCGTCGTCGGGGGTCGGGGGGATGACGATGGGCACGCGCTCGGCGATTTCGATGCCGTAGCCGCGCAGGCCGGCGATCTTGCGGGGGTTGTTGGTCAGCAGGCGCAGGCGCACGATGCCCAGGTCGAGGAGCATCTGGGCGCCGGTGCCGTATTCGCGCAGGTCGGGAGCGAAGCCGAGTTCGAGGTTGGCTTCGACGGTGTCGAGGCCCTTTTCCTGGAGGGCGTAGGCGCGGATCTTGGCGGCGAGGCCGATGCCGCGGCCCTCCTGGCGCATGTAGAGGACGGCGCCCGTGCCGGCGGCTTCGATGCGGCGCATCGCCTCGTGCAGCTGGGAGCCGCAGTCGCAGCGGGCGGAGCCGAAGACATCCCCCGTCAGGCACTCCGAATGGATGCGTACCAGCGGCGCGGGCGCGCCGGCGTCGGCGGTCGCCGCCGCGGGGTCGCCCTTGACGAGCGCCAGGTGCTCGGCGCCGGTCACGAGGTCCTCGTAGAGGTGGAGGACGAAGTCGCCGTAGGCCGTGGGCAGGTGCGCGGTGGCGGCGCGGCGCACCGTCTTTTCGCGCTGGCGGCGCCACTCGACGAGGTCCGCCACGGTGAGGATGCGGAGGCCGTGCTCCGCCGCGAACGCCTGCAAATCGGGGAGGCGCGCCATCGTGCCGTCCGGCTTCATCACCTCGCAGATCACCGCCGCGGGCGGGAGGCCCGCCGCGCGCATCAGGTCCACCGACGCCTCCGTGTGGCCCGTGCGGCGCAGGACGCCGCCGGACACCGCCTGTAGCGGGAACATGTGGCCCGGGCGTATGAAGTCGGCGGGGGTTGCGGCCGGGTCCGCCAGCTTGCGCGCGGTGAGGGCGCGGTCGGCGGCGCTGATGCCGGTGGTGGTGCCAACGCGGGCGTCGACGGTCACGGTGAAGGCCGTGCGGTAGCGGTCGCGTTCGTCGGGGGGCACCATGCGTTCGAGGCCGAGGGCGCGGAGGCGGTCGGCCTCCATCGGCACGCAGATGAGGCCGCGGCCGTGGGTGGCCATGAAGTTGATCGTCTGCGGCGTGCAGCCGGCGGCGGCCGCCACGAGGTCGCCCTCGTTCTCGCGGTGTTCGTCGTCGGTGACGAGCACCATGCCGCCGCCGCGCAGGATGCCGGCCGCCTCTTCGACGGTGCAGAATGCCTTGTCTGGTTCCACTGTGGTTTCCGATGCCTTTCCGTCCCCCGGATGCGGCGCCCCCCGTCTGGCCGGCTGGAAGTGGGGATGGCGGACGCGCCGCCGTGCCTTCTTCCATCCAGACTCTACTGTCGGTCAAGGAATCGCACCTTGTCGGCCACAAGTGGCTCGCGGACTCTCACCGCCGGTCGGGAATTGCACCACGCCCTGAAGACGGGAAGGACCATAGCGCAAACCGGTCCCGTCCTCAAGCGCAATCGCGGGGGGGGGCGTGAGGGGTCAGGAGGGGGAGGTGGAGGAGGGGACGATGCGGAGGGTGATGGTGCGGTTGAGGCGGCGGTGGGCAGGGGTGTCGTTGGGATAGGGGGCCGGGGAGGAGGAGGGGGGCGCGACTTGGAACGTGAAGCGGGATTGGCGCTTGCAGAAGACGTTCAGGTGTTCCTGCGCGACGGCGGCGCGGGCGGTCGCGAGGTCGGCGTTGGTGCGGTAGGGGCCGGTGGCGTCGGGCGGGGGCGGGATGTCGTCGGTGTGGCCGTGGATGGTGATTGTGACGTCGTCGGGGAGTTTGAGGAGGGCGGCGGCGGTGGCTTTGAGGGCCTTCATGCCTTCGATGGAGATTTTGTCGGAGGAGACGAAGACGGCGTCGGTGTATTGGACGCGCCAGGCGCCGTCGCCGGTGAGGGTGACGGTGGCGCCGGGGATGCGGAGGCCTTTGGCGGGGGTGCCGGGGGGCGTTGCGGGTGCGGTTGCCGTGGCGGAGGCGGTTGCCGTGGGGGCGGCGGGGGGCGCGGGGGGGGCGGGGGCGGCAGGGGGGGCGGGCGGAGGGAGGGGGGGCGGGCCGT
>JAFXQI010000100.1 GCA_017527155.1 Kiritimatiellia bacterium | reverse complement strand
GCCGCTGCCCTCCTCTTTCCTTTTGCTCAACGAAAAGAAAACGGGAAGCGGGCGGAACGCCGGAACGGCTTTTTTGTCAGCCCTCTTTGTTTGGTTTTCAAACTTTGTTCCTTTTGTTTCCCCTGACCGCCCGATGAAAAAGATTTGTGTTTTGCTGGTTTTTCTCCTCACCGCGGGTTGCACCCCGCGCGCCGACCGCAACGCCCCGGTGCCGGACGCCGTGCGCATCGTCTCCTTCCTGCCGAGCGCGACGGAGACCCTCTACGCCCTGGGCCTCGGCCCTTGCGTCGTCGGGCGCTCGAGCTTCTGCGACTACCCGCCCGAAGCCGCGGCCCTGCCTGTCGTGGGCGACCTCTTCAGCGCCAACGAGGGTGCCCTCGCCGCGCTCCGCCCGACCCATGCCGTGCTGGGCCGCGCCGACGCCCCGCAGGCTCCCCTCCTTCGCGCGCTGGGATGCGAGATCATCGAAGGCCGCGCCGAAACCGCCGCGGACGTCCTCGCCTTCGCCGATGAGATCGGCCGCCTCTTTCCCGAGCACACCAACGGCCTCGCCGCCGCCGGGTCCCCTTGGAGGGAGGCCATGGAGGAACTGGGGGGAGCCGGGACAGCCGGGACTGACGGGACCACCGGGACTGCCGGGCGTGTCCTGGTCGTCGTCTCCCACGCTCCGGGGCGCTACGGCGCGGCTTTCGCGGCGGGGGAGGGGACCTTCCACGACGAGCTCCTCAGGGCGGCGGGTTTTTCCAATGCCCTGGCCGGCGTGCGCGGCTATCCCTCGCTCGATCCCGACCGCATCGCCGCGCTCGCCCCCGACCTCCTGATCGACATCCACCCCGACGGCGACGTCCCCGACGAATCCCCTTGGACGTACCTCCCCGGCACCCGCACCGAACGCCTGGCCGATACCGCCGCCCTCCGTCCCGGCCCCCGCCTCCCCGACGTCATGGCCCGATTCCGTGCCCTCGCCCGCCGGCCATGAGGGGGGCCGGAAAAGCGGTTGACGGGGGAGGGGAAGGAGGGGTAAGATGATGCGCTAATTTTCAGGATACCATCAAGAAAGGATTTTCCGATGCAACCGATTCTCAACGACCTGGGCGGATGCCGCCGCGAACTCAAGGTGGAGTACTCCGAGCTGGAGGTCGAAGCCAAGTACGGCGAGGTCCTCGACGACTACGTCAAGTACGGCCGCGTCAACGGGTTCCGTCCCGGCCACGCCCCCGAGTCCCTCATCCGCCGCCAGTACGGCAAGCAGATCGCCAAGGACGTCCGCGACCGCCTCTTCGGCGAAGGCTACCGCGCCGCCCTCGCCAAGCTCGAGTTCATGCCCGTCGCCGACATCGACTTCAAGGAAGACCCCATCGAGGTCGGCAAGCCCTACTCCTTCACCCTCAAGATGGAAGTCGCGCCCAAGCCCGAAATCACCGGCTACAAGGGCATCGCGCTCGAAGCGAAGAAGATCGACATCGCCGACGACGCCGTCGACCAGATGCTCAAGCGCATCTGCCTGGACGCCGGCCGCTTCGAGGACGCCGCGGAAGGCACCGCCGCGGCCGCGGACGACATCGTGTCGTTCGACTACGCGGGCACGCTCGACGGGCATCCGCTGGACGAGGGCCTGGACGCTTCCGCCAAGTCCCTGGCGTCGGCGAAGGATTTCTTCGCGCGCGCCGGCGACTATCCCTCGGTCCTGCCCGGCATCGGTCCCAAGCTCGTCGGCATGGCGCCCGGCGAAACCCGCGGGATCGAAATCGCCTTCCCGGACGACTTCCGCACCGAAGCCCTCCGCGGCAAGACCGCGTCCTACTCGGTGACGGTCAAGAAGATCCGCCGCCTGGTCCCGCACGCCCTCGACGAGGAGCTCTTCAAGCGGCACGGCGCCGCGGACGAGGCCGACCTGCGCGCGAAAATCCGCGAGGCGCTCGAACGCCAGGCGCTGGACGACCAGGCGCGCGGCGTCGAAGACGCGCTGAACAAGGCGCTGCTGGCCTGCCCGGGCGCGGACTTCGACCTGCCGGAATCGGAAGTGGAGTCGGAGAAGAACAGCCTCGTGTACCGCATCGTGCAGGAGAACGCGCGCCGCGGCCTCCCCGAGGACGAAATCCGCAACCACATCGACGAAATCACCGCCAACGCCGAGAAGACCGCCCGCGAGACGCTCCGCCTGCGCTACATCGTCGACGCCATCGCCAAGGCCGAGAAGATTTCCGTCTCGACCCGCGAACTCCGCGACTGGCTCCGCTCGCAGACCGGTGACGGCGACGCCTTCGTGCGCGACATGGCCAAGCGGCAGAAGACGACCGAGGACGCCGTCCGCGCCGAAATCCGCACCACGATCCGCCGCACCCGCACCCAGCGCTTCCTGCTCCGCAACGCCGCCTGGAGCGGGGACGGCGTCGATGCCGTCCGCAAGCACATGGCCGCCGAAGTGCAGGACATCCCCGACGGCGCCGAAGCCGCCGGCGACGGCGCGGACGCCTGATCCGCGCCGCGCCGCGAACCCCGCGCGCGTTTCCCGTACACCCACCCTCCTCCCAAAGGATTCCCCATGCAGAACTCCAAGGCCTCCTCCTATCTCGTCCCGATGGTCATCGAGCAGACCGCCCACGGCGAGCGCTCCTTCGACATCTACTCCCGGCTCCTCAAGGAGCGCATCGTGTTCATCGGCTCCGAGATCGACGACACGATGGCGAACCTCGTCGTCGCCCAGCTCCTCTTCCTCCAGAGCGAGGACGCGACCAAGGACGTCAACGTCTACATCAACTCCCCCGGCGGCAGCGTCACGGCGGGCCTCGCGATCT
>JAFXQI010000008.1 GCA_017527155.1 Kiritimatiellia bacterium | reverse complement strand
CGTCGCCGAGGTCGCGGGTGGCGAAGATGCGGTCGAAGGCGGACGGCGGGAAGACGAACGCGGGGTCGCCGGGCTGCCGCGTGGGGATGGTCGTGCGGTCGGGCATGGGAGTGCCGAGCCAGAGGTCGAGGTAGTCGCCGGCCAGGGGGCGGAGGGAGGGGTCGTCGGCGAATTCGGGGGTCTCGGGATCGACGTTGGTGTCGCCGAGGATGAGGGTCGCCGTGGCGTCGGGCTGGTTCTGGAGGGCCTCGGAAAGGGCGTCGGCCGCGATCAGGTGCAGGGCGATGGCGCGCTTGGTCTGGTTGACGGGCGGCTCGCCGAAGTTGGACTTGAGGTGGATGGAGTAGACGAGCAGGCGGGCGCCGTCGCCGGTGCGGAATTCGGCGCAGAGGGTGCCGCGGGAGGGGCGTCCGGCGAGGTCGAGGCGGGTGAAGGCCAGCTGCCGCACGCGGTCGGGGCGGATGCGGGTGAGGAGCGCGAGGTTGAGTTTTTCGGCGGCGCCGTGGGTGGCGGGCAGGTGCGTGACGTAGGCCCACGGGAAGGGCTCCGGAAGCTGGGCGTTGAGTTCGCGGAGGGCGCGGGCGTTCTCGATTTCCTGCAGGACCAGGATGTCGGGGTCGGCTTCGGCGATGACGGAAGCGGCGCCGCGGGCCTGCGCGAGGAAGGCGTCGCGGGAGCGGTCGGGGCCGTCGAAGCGGGCGTCGGTGAAGTGTTCGATGTTGTAGGTCGCGACGCGCAGGCGCGGGGCGCGGGCGGGGTCGGCGCTCCGCCGCCGCGCCTCCGGCCGCTCCTCGGCCGGCCGCAGTTCGGCCACGCGCACGCCCGGCACCGGCCGCGCGAAAAACCACAGCGCGGCGAGGAGGGCGGCGAGGAGGAGGAGATGGAGAATCTTGTTCACGGACATTCCGGCACCTTGGAAAACCGGATTGTGGCACGGGAGTCCCGGAAAGGAAAGGAACAAAACGCGTGGCCCTGGCCGAAGGGCGCATCTCCGCTTTGTGCAAGGGCAACCCCGAGATGCGTCCCCGACCGAAGGGATGGGGCCGGGAGCGGGATGGGAGGTCAGGGCAGGGGCTCGGCGGTGGCGGGGGCGGCGTCGGGGGCCATGTAGCGGCGGAGGAGCCAGTGCTTCTGGAGGCCTTCGAGGGTGGCCGTGCTTTCGCGCATCAGGGATTCGGTTTCGCCGAGGAGCGCGGGAAGGCGGTCCACCTGCCCGGCGGCGGTATCGACGGCGGGCGCGAGGGAGGCGGCCATCGCCTGGACTTCGGCGAGGAGGGCGTTGACGCGGGCGACGGTGTCGGAGGCCTGGCGGACGATCGCGGCGACGTCGGCGGCCATGGCCGGGTCGTTGAGGACCTTCGCGGGGAGGCCGTCGCCGGTACGGACGTCGGTCAGCAGGGCGTTGACGTTGGCGATGAGCTTCTGGACGCCGCCTTCCGGGTCGTTGAGGCCGGCCGCCAGCGCGGTGTATTCGACGATGGCCGCGTTGACCAGTTCGAGGGTGTGCAGGGTCTGCGCCTTGACTTCGTCGAGGAACTGGGTCGCCATTTCCATGATTTCGGTATCCTTGCGGCAGGGCAGGACCGCGTCCATGCGCGGCAACCACTTGCCGGTGCCGGGCGTGATCTCGATGTAGGCGTCGCCGGCGAGGACCATCTTGCGCTTGACGAGGGCCACGGAGTCCTGCCGGATGTGGCGCATGAAGGCGTAGCGGACGGCGATGGTGCCGGTCATGGAGCCGTCGTCGGCCACGTCGATGCTCTTGACGGTGCCGATCTTGGCCCCCAGGAGCATGACGTCGGCGCCTTCCTGCAACTCCATGACGCCCTCGGACGGGAATTCGAGGCCGATGACCTTCCGTTTCTCGAACCAGTGCTGGGTGCGTCCGGCGATCAGGATGCCCGCCAGCAGCACGAGGCCGACCAGCAGGACGAAGGAGCCGACGATTTCGTTGACGTAGCGGAATTTGAAGGGCTTGGCCATGGTGGGATGCGGTGGTTCTGGTTCGTTCTGCCATTCATTCTACGACAACCGATGTCCGTTGGACAACGATTTCGTCCGCCCGGGCCTTCCGGCCATGTTGCCATCCGGCGGAGCGAGGGCAAGCGCCTCGGCCACGTCGGGGTCGAGGGCGGGGGCGATCCAGACGATGGCGGCGCCTTCGGCGAGCTTGCGGCGGCAGGCGTCGAGGAGGAGCCGGCGGTCGGTGGGGGAGGCCCCTTCGGCGGCCTCTTCGAGGACGAGCAGGGCGGGATTCCCGGCGAAGGCCCGTGTCCAGGCGATGCGGCGGCGCACGCCCGCGGACACGGCGTGGGCCCGCGCCTGCGGCAGCGGGGCGCACCCGAAGAAGGCGGCCCACCGGGCCAACTCTTCCTCCGCGTTTTTCCGACGGTGCCAGAGGGACGGAAGCCAGGCGTTTTCGTCCATGTCGAGGTTGGTGAGCAGTCCGCCGCCGGCCGGCACGACGCCGCACTCGCCGCGCGCGGCGGAAGCGTCGTCGGGGGGAATCCCGGCCCATGGATGCCCGCGCCAGAGGACTTCGCCGCATCCGGCGGAATCGGGAATTCCGAGCCCGAGAAGGAAGTCGAGACAGCGCGGAGCGCCGGGCGCGAGGGTGTCGGGGGATTCTTCGACGAACACGGCGGTACCGGGCCGCAGATCGAAATCGATGGCCGGATTCCCGGGCGCGCAACGCAAGGCGCGCGCGGAGAGGACGGGGGCGGAGGATGGCACGGAAGAATTCATGGGATGGCGGACATTCTACAGGGAGAGGGGGGTGGAATGGAAGAAAAGAGAACGGGACGGGGAAAATCCGCCCGCCCTCCGTCATCGGGGCGTCCGCTTCAGTTCGGCGCCGGCGGACTGGTAGACGAAAAGGGCGACGAGGAGGAGGAAGATGCGGACCTGGCCGCCGTGGAACCAGGGCCATACGGCGCGGGCGGCGAAGAGGACCGCGACGACCCGCGCGACGGTCGCGGCGATGCGCGTCGCGCGGACCGCCCCCAGCCGCGGGGAGAGGAGGGCGCGGAAGATGCGGCCGCCGTCCATCGGATAGGCCGGGACCAGGTTGAACAACCCCAGCATGAAGTTGGTCCGGCCGAGCCCGTCGGCGACGATGCCCACCCACGGGTTGATGACGAAGAGGAAGGGCGCCGAAAACCATCCGACGGCGCCGAGGGCCAGGGATACGGCGGGCCCGGCGGCGGCCACCAGAAACTCGTCGCGCGGGCGGGTGGACATCCCCGCAATCCGCGCCATCCCGCCGATGGGGAGCAGCAGGATGTCGAGGATCACCGCCCCCTGGCGGCGGGCAACCAGCGAGTGGCCGAGTTCGTGGAGGACGATGCTGCCGAACAGCGCGGCGGCGTAGATGCATCCCCACGACATGCCGACCAACCCCGTGCCCGCCGGGACGGACGTCCAGGCGAGCAGGGGCAGGAAGAGCAGGAGCGAGCCATGCAGGCGGACCGGGATGCCCGCCATCCGCCCGATGGACCACGCGCGCATCGCGCGCTATTCGGCGTCCGCCGGCGCGGCGGGGGCCGCGGGCACCGCGTCCGCCGGCATCTCCATGCCGTGCTTGGCGTAGACGGCGGAGGCGATCTTGGCGAAGAGCGCGGGATCCTTGTTGAGGTTCTCGCGGGCGGCTTCGCGGCCGGCGCCGAGCTGCTCGCCCTGGTAGGAGAGCCAGGAGCCGCGCTTGTCGATCAGGCCGTCCTCCAGCGCCGCGTCGAGCAGCGCGCCGCTCTTGGAGATGCCTTCGGCGTAGAGGATGTCGAACTCCGCCTCGGTGAAGGGCGGGGCGACCTTGTTCTTGACGACCTTCACGCGGGTGCGGCTGCCGATGACCTTGCCGTCGCCGCCCTTGAGGGTCGAGACGCGCCGGATGTCGAGGCGCACGGAGGCGTAGAACTTGAGGGCGCGGCCGCCGGGGGTCGTCTCGGGATTGCCGAACATCACGCCGATCTTCTCGCGGATCTGGTTGGTGAAGATGCAGCAGGTCTTGGACTTGTCGAGGACGCCGGTGATCTTGCGCATCGCCTGGCTCATCAGGCGGGCCTGCAGGCCGACGTGGGAGTCGCCGATTTCGCCTTCCAGCTCGGCCTTCGGCGCGAGCGCGGCCACGGAGTCCACCACGATGACGTCCAGCGAGTTGGACTGGATGAGCTTGTCGGCGATGGTCAGCGCTTCCTCGCCGCTGTTGGGCTGGGAGACGAGGAGGTTGTCGACGTCGACGCCGATCTTCTTGGCGTACACGGGGTCGAGGGCGTGCTCGGTGTCGATGAACGCGCACAGGCCGCCGCGCTTCTGCGCCTCGGCGATGACGTGCAGGACGAGGGTGGTCTTGCCGGAGGATTCGGGGCCGAAGATCTCGATGATGCGGCCGCGGGGGACGCCGCCGATGCCGAGGGCGATGTCGAGGGTGAGGGACCCGGTCGGGATGTGGTCGATCTTCTGGACTTCGCCGTCGGAGCCGAGGCGCATGATGGAGCCTTCGCCGAACTCCTTCTGGATCTGCGCGAGGACGCTGGCGAGGGTGGGGGGAAGCCCTTTCGCGGCGTCTTTCTTGGCGGCGGCGGGGGCTGCGGGGGTGGTTTTCGGGGCCATGGATGTCTCCTTGTGTTGGTGCATGAACTGTGGTTCAGATATATCTCACGATGGCGTCTCGGCGTCAAATGTTTTTTTTCGGAGGGGCCGGGCGGCGGGGAAATGGGGGGAGGATGGGGGATATGCGTTCATGGCCGTGGAATGGGGGAAAATCAACGAGGAAGCGGCGGGTTTTCCATAATCTCACGGAAGGTGGCAGACGGCGGAAGAAAAACGGCGGCGCCCCTTTTCAATGGGGGGGAAGCGTGGTAGATTGGCAATGAACGTCCAACAAGGAGCACAAGGATATGGCCCAAATCGATTTCACCTGCCCGCACTGCGGCCAGGAACTCAACGGCACCGACGACATGGCCGGCCAAGTCGTCGACTGCCCCGTCTGCAACAAGAGCTTCCAGATTCCCGGCGGCCTCATCGAAACCGAAATCCAGCGCCCGCCGTCCCCGCCCCCCTCCACCAGCGACGACAAGGGCAAGACCATCCGCATCGAGCTGCCGCCCGAGTTCCTGGCCGAGCCCGAGAAGCACATCTTCAAGATCAAGCGCATCCAGCACTGACGCCATGCGCCGGAACACGACCGTCGGGACGGTGGACGCCGAAGTTCTCGCGTACACCGCCGGGCAGGACCGGATCCTCGACCTCGCGCTCGTCGAGGCCGACTGCATGGGCACCGCCGCCCACGTGCGGATGCTCGCCGCCATGCCGGTCGAGCCGCCGGTCCTCAAGGCGGCCGAGGTCGAAGCCGTGACCGCCGAGCTCGCGCGCATCGTGGAAGATTCGCGCGCGGGCAAGTTCAAGATCACGCTCGAAGACCAGGACGTCCATCTCGCGGTCGAGCGCCGCCTGACGGCGAAGCTCGGCGACCTCGGCAAGCGCGTGCACACCTGCCGCAGCCGCAACGACCAGGTCGCGGTGGACCTGCGCCTCTTCGGCAAGGTCCGCCTCCTCGACGCGATGCAGGCCACCGCCGCGCTCGCGGGCGTCCTCTCGGCGTTCGCGCGCCAGCACCGCAAGATCCCGATGGTCGGCCGCACGCACATGCAGCCGGCGATGCCGTCCAGCGTGGGCCTCTGGGCCTCGGCGTGGGCGGAGAGTTTGCTGGACGATTTCTCGCTGCTGATGGCGGCGTACGACCTCAACGACCAGTGTCCGCTCGGCTCCGCGGCCAGCTACGGCGTGCCGCTGCCCATCGACCGGCAGCTCACGAGCGACCTGCTCGGCTTTGCCCGGCCCGTATCCAACGTGCTCCACGCCAACCAGTCGCGCGGCAAGCTCGAGTCGGTGATCCTCTCCGCGCTCTCGCAGGCGATGCTGACGCTCTCTCGGCTGGCGGAGGACCTGATTCTCTTCTCGATGCCGGAGTTCGGCTACTTCCGGCTCCCCGCCGAGTACACGACGGGCAGCAGCATCATGCCGCAGAAGCGCAATCCCGACGTCATGGAACTGCTCCGCGCCAAGGCCGCCAAGGTCATGGCGCAGGCGTCCGTCACCGCCGAAATCGTCCGCGCGGCCCCGTCCGGCTACAACCGCGACCTGCAGGAGACCAAGGAGCCGTTCATGCGCGGCTTCGATTTGGCCATCTCCAGCCTTCGCGTGATGACGGCGGTCATGTCGGCCCTGCAAGTCGATGCCGCGGCCTGCCGCCGCGCCTTCACGCCCGACGTGTTCGCGACCGACCGCGCCCTCGAGCTGGTGGTCGGCGGAATGCCCTTCCGCGACGCCTACCGCGAGGTCAAGGCGCACCTCGGCGATCTCAAGGACCGCGACCCCGACGCCGCCATCGCCGCCAAGACCCACCTCGGCGCCCCCGCCGGGCTTGACTTCGACGGCCTCGACGCCCGCATCGAGGAAGCCGCCCGCTGGGCGGACGACGAACGCGCCGATTTCGAGATGCACCGCGACGCCCTGCTTTCCGGTGCCGCGCTCCCCGAACCGGCGGGATGCGGAGGCTGACGGAGCGGGCCATGCACGTGCACCGCTCCATCCAGTACCGCTGCGGAGACGGCTGTGTCTCGCTGGAGCAGTCGCTGACCACCGGCGACCCGCTGTCCACGCTCGACGACCTCCACATCTGCCACCTCGGCATGAAATTCCTCTCCCCGCAGCCGCTGCCGGAATTCGGACTCTACGACTTCGACATCCGGGTCGGCGGCGCGCGCGGGACGGTCCACTGCTCCGGCGTCGTCGTCAAATCCGACCCCGAGGGCGGCGCCTACCGCAACGTCATCCACTTCGTCGGCCTCGGCGAGGAAGACTGCCGCTGCATCGAGCGCTTCACCCTCCGTTGCGGCATGCGCTGCAGCGACTGCGGGAACTGCTGACTCCGCACGTCCTGTTGCCTGCCGCCACACCGCCTTTACGGCAGGAAGGCGCGGACGAAGGCGGAAAAGTCGCGGAAGGTGAGGGTCGGGGTTTCGGCGCCGGTGTTCCCGAGGCCGCTCAGGAGGAATACGGAAGAGACGCCCGCGCGGCGGGCGGCTTCGAGGTCGGTGTGGTGGTCGCCGACCATCCAGGTGGAGGACGGGGGGATGCCGGTGCGGTGCATGGCTTCGAGGATCGGGTCCGGCGCGGGCTTGAGCGCGGGGGTGTCGCCGCCGGCCAGCATCGCGGCGAAAAGCGGCGTCCAGCCGAATCGCCCGAAGATCGCCCGCGCGTGGCGGGCGGGTTTGTTGGTGACGAGGCCGAGACGGTGGCCGGCGGCATGCAGGGCGCGCAGTCCGGCATCGACGCCGGGATAGGGCCGGGTGGCATCGGTTTCGTGGCCGGCGTAGCATTCGCCGATTTCGCGCGTGGCGGCGGCCGGGTCCACGGGAGCCCCTTGCAGGGCGCGTTCGGCGAGCTTGGCCAGGCCGTCGCCGACGTAGGAGACGACGGTCGGGATGTCGATGGGCGGCAGTCCGTGGAGGGCGCGCATGCGGTTGGTCGCGGCGGCGAGGTCGGCACGGGAGTCGACGAGGGTGCCGTCGAGGTCGAAGAGGAGAAGAAGGGGGATGTCTTGCATGGAGACACTCAAACACATGGGGAGGCTGATGGCAAGGGGGACGACGGACGGTCCGGTCCGGGCATGAAGGAATGCAGCGCATCCCTCCGCAACGCCTCCAGCTTCGGCGGCAAATCGCCCGCCTGCAGGAAATCCGCCAGTTCGTGCCGCACGTTGTCCGCAAGGAACCCGTCGAGCGGCTGTCCTTTGGCCCGTCCCGGACGCGGCAACCGCCGCAACCCCAGCGCCCCGTCCACGTGCGCCTGCAAGCGGCTGAAATTCCAATGGGCCCGCATCAGGTGCGCGAGTTTGCGCTTCGCCGTTGCATATTGCCCTTGCAGGGCCGCCGGAACCTCCGCGGAGGCGGCCGCTCCCGGCAGCAGCCACTCCAGCGGCAGGCGCGCGTCCAGCTCCAGCAACGCACGGAGGCGGACCGCCAGACGCATGTATCGCATGAGCGTCGAATAGTTCATCCCGACGCGGTTGTCCTCCAGCCAGCCCCGCACGCCGCGGCCGCGGCCGCGGATGCGCTTCGCGCCCGTCGGCGAAACGTCGTAACGGTTGCCGCGGTCGAGCGTCGGCGCCAGATCCGCCAGACGCGATCCGATCCGCAGGCGCACCGCCAGCGTGCGCGGGCGTACGGCCGCGTCGGCCGCGAACTCCTCCGGCGCCGGCGTCCCGCGCAGGGAGGGCGATGGCGCGCGCGGGGCCCGCAGTCGCGCCCGCCGGCGCAGCTCGGAGAGGATGGCGCGCCCGGTGGCACCGGCGATCCAGCTTCCCAGCGCCGCCGCCGACAGCGCCGCGACGCCCGCAACGGCAACCGGGACAACCACGGGCAGGGCCAAGGCGCCGACGTAGAAGCGCGCGGTGTCGCCGGCAATCCCGGCGGCCTCGCGGAGGGCATGTTCCACGGTCTTTTTCATGGGCGGGAGAATGGGGGATGGGGTTGAATAAGTCAAGTATTTTTCCTGTGTGCAAAAGTGGGCCGGGCGGAGGGGGGCAGGAGGGGGTCGCGGGGGGGAGGAGACGGGCAAGATCAGAGGAGGGCGGCCTTGAGGTCGTAGGTGGTGGAGGAGACGATGCGGACGGGGACGATCTTGCCGGGGCGGAGGGCGGATTCGGGGGCGGGGACGGCGGTTCCGCCGTCGATGCCGTCGGGGGCCTGCCAGGGGGTGCGGCCGTGCCAGGCGCCGCGGCGCCAGGCTTCGGGGAGGAACGAGGTCGCGGTGCCGACGCGGGCGCGGAGGAGGCGTCGGGAGGCGGTGGCCTGCGCGCGCATGAGTTCGTCGCGGCGGGCGGCGGCAAGGCGGGGGGAGACGCGGCGGGCGGCGGACGGATCGAGGGCGACGGAGCGGGTTCCGGGTTCGGGCGACCAGGCGAAGACGCCGAGGTGGTCGATGGCGCCCGCGCGCACGAAATCGAGGAGTTCGCGGTAGGCGCCCGGGGTCTCGCCGGGGTGGCCGACGATGAAGGTGGAGCGGATGGCGACACCCGGCCAGCGGGCGCGGAGGTCGGCGAGCAGGCGGTCGACGCGGTCGCGTCCGTAGCCGCGGCCCATCAGGCGGAGGACGCGGTCGTTGACGTGCTGGAGCGGGAGATCGAGGTAGGGGCAGACGCGCGGGTCGGAGACGAGGGCGTCGAGGATGGCGCCGTCGAGGTGACGCGGATGGGCGTAGAGGACGCGGAGCCAGATGCCGCGCTCGGGCAGTTCGGCGAGGAGGTCGCGGAGGAGCGCGGCGAACGGCGCGGCGGCGGGGGCGCGCCAGCGGGCGGCGGCGGGGGAATGCGGCGGCGGCATGGCATCGAGGCCCCAGGCGGTGGTGTCCTGCGCGATGAGGGTCAGTTCGCGGACGCCGCTCCCGGCCAGGCGGAGGGCTTCGTCGAGGATGGCGCGCGCGGGACGGCTGGCGCGGCGTCCGCGGATGAGCGGGATGGAGCAGTAGGCGCAGCAGTTGGAGCAGCCTTCGCCGAGCTTGAGGTAGGCGCTCCAGGGGGAGCCGATGCGCATGCGCGGCTCGCCGAGCCACGAGAGGTAGGCGGCGGGGAGGCGGCGCGGCCCGGCGTATCCCGCGGCGCGGCGGGCGCGGACGAGGCCGCGGCAGATGTCCGGCAGGCGCGGGTAGTCGGCAAAGCCCGCACACAGGTCCGCCGACGCGAGGACGCCGCCGAGCGAGGCGTCCCCGCCGGCGCGCTCCACCGCGCAGCCGACCGCGACGATGGCCGGCCGGTCCACCCCGGCGGCGTCGCGCGCGGCGGCGATGGCGGCGATGGCGTCCTCCGCTTCGCGGCGCGAGGCGTCGAGGAAGCCGCAGGTGTTGACGATGCACACGTCGGCCTCGAGCGGGTCCTCCACGAACGCGAATCCAGCGAGCGCCATGCCCGCGAGGAGGCCTTCGGAATCGACGGTGTTCTTCGGGCAGCCGAGGTTGACCAGCGAGAAGAGCGGCGGGCGTTCGGGGGATGGGGGCTGTTTGCTCATGTCGGTATCTCCTCGTGTGGGTGGTGGCAGGCGGCGCAGTGGCCGTCGCCGGGGGCGTCGCGCCAGGCGGGCAGGGCGGAGCGGCAGCGGTCGGTGGCGCGCGGGCAGCGCGGGGCGAAGCGGCATCCGGGCGGCCATTCGCCGGGGGCGGGCGGATGCCCCGGTATGTCCGGCAGGCGCGCGGCGCGGCGGTGGAGCGACGGCATGGCGGCGAGCAGGCCGCGCGTGTAGGGGTGGGACGGGCGCGCGAAGACGTCCTCGCGGCGTCCCCGCTCGACGATCGTCCCGGCGTACATCACGTGGACGCGGTCGCAGACCTCCCACACGACGCCCATGTCGTGGGTGATCAGCAGGACCGCCGTCTTCCCGCCGCGCAGCTTCGCCAGCAGCTCGAAGATCTGCGCCTGCACCGTCACGTCCAGCGCCGTCGTCGGCTCGTCCGCCAGCAGGATTTCCGGCTCGGGCAGCATCGCCATCGCCAGCATCACGCGCTGGCGCATGCCGCCGGAGAGCTGGTGGGGGAGGTCGTCCATGCGCTGCTCCGCGTCGGGGAGACCCACCTTGCGCAGCCAGTCGAGCGCGAGCGCGCGGGCCTCGCGTTTGCCGATGTCCAGATGCAGGAGCGCCGTCTCGACCAGCTGGTCGCCGATGCGGTGGAGCGGCGAGAGGGCGCTCATCGGCTCCTGGAAAACCATCCCGATCTTCCCCCCGCGCACGCGGCGGAGCTCCTCCACCGGCATCGACAGCAGGTCGCGGCCGCGCCAGAGCACCCCGCCCGCCTCGCGCACGGACGGCGGGCTCGGCAGCAGGCGCAGCATCGAGAGCGCGGTCACGCTCTTGCCGCATCCCGATTCGCCGACCAGCCCCAGCGTCTCGCCCTCGCGCAGCTCGAACGACACCCCGTCCACCGCGCGCAAGGGCGTACCGCCGCCGTCGCGGCGGAATCCCACCGCCAGCCCCCGCACCTCCAGCAGCGGCGCACCCCGGTTCTGTCCGGTTGGACTCACAGGTTCCGTTCCGCGATGCGCGCGATGCCCCACAGCGTCAGGTCCGGCTGGAGGTCGATCTCGAAGCCCGCATCCCGCAGCACGGCCTCCGCGTGGCCGCCGGTGGCGACGAGGCACGGCGACTTCCGGCCGCACGCCTTGGAGAGCTGCCAGAGGATTTCCGTGACCATCCCGCGGTACCCCCAGCGCGCGCCGAGGCGGAGCGCTTCCTCCGTATTGCGTCCCGTCGGCACGTCGAGGCCGCCCGGACGCAGGCGCGGCAGCTGCGCCGCCCCCCGGCCGAGCGCGTCGAACCACATCCCGTAGCCGGGCGCGATGACGCCGCCGCAGAATCCGCGGCGGGGGAGGACCAGGTTGAAGGTCGTCGCCGTCCCGAAATCGCACGCGATGGCGGGCGTCCCGTAGAGTTCGGCGGCGGCGGCGGCGTCCGCGTAGCGGTCCGCGCCCGTCTTCTCCGGCGCCTTGAGGTCGAAGGGAATCCCCAGGTCCAGCCCCGGTCCCACCCACCGCACCGGCACCCCCGGCCAGCGCGCCGCCAGCCGCTTCCGCACCGCCGCGTTGCGTGCCGGGACCACCGACGCGACGCCGATGCCGTCCGGCGCCGCTTTCCCGCCGATGCCGAGCATCGCCGCCGACAGCGCCGTGCCGCGCCGCGCCCGCGCGATTTCCCCGTCCTCGTACCATCCCGCCGCCGCGCGGCTGTTCCCGATGTTGATCGCCAATATCCTCATGATGCCGCCCATCATAGCCCCGCCCCCCGCCTTCCGCAATCCGCAACCCGGGGATTTGGCTTTCCTTTTGGAGGCGGGAGGGGGATAGTGGCGGGCCATCCATGAAAGCCGTGATCGAAAAAGCCAAGGTGCTGGTGGAGGCGCTGCCCCACATCCAGCGATTCAAGGGGGAAACCGTCGTGGTCAAGTTCGGCGGATCGTCGATGGACCACATGAACGTCGTGCGCGACATCCTCGAGGACGTCGCGTTCATGAGCTGCGTGGGGCTGCGTCCCGTCATCGTGCACGGCGGCGGCAAGGCCATCAGCGCGCAGCTCAAGCTCAAGGGCGTGCAGCCGCGCTTCGTGCGGGGGCTGCGCGTGACGGACGACGAGACGGTGCGGGTCGTCGAACACGTCCTCAACAAGGCCGTCAATCCCGAGCTGGTCCGCATCCTCAACGAGCTGGGCTGCCCGGCTCGCGGCATCCACGGGGAGGACATCCTGTCGGTGACGAAGCACCGCGACCCCGAGGCGCCGGACCTGGACTGGGGGTGGGTCGGCGACGTGGCGGGCGTGGACGACCTGCCGGTGCGCGCGTACCTGGAGGCCGGCATCACGCCGGTCATCACGCCGCTGGGTTCCGACGGCGAGGGGCAGGTGTACAACGTCAACGCCGACAGCGCCGCCGCCGGCCTCGCCGAAAAGCTCAAGGCCCGCAAGCTGGTGTTCCTGTCGGACGTGCCGGGGTTGCTGTCGGACCCGGAGGACCGCAAGTCGCTCATCAGCACGCTGCATTTCTCGGAGGTCGAGGACCTGATCGAGCGCGGCATCATCGGCGGCGGGATGCTGCCGAAGATCGGCGGGGCGCTGAAGGCCATCAAGGCCGGCGTGCGCAAGACGCACATCATCGACGCGGCGCTGCCGCACTCGCTGCTGCTGGAATTGTTCACCGACCGCGGGGTCGGTACGGAGATCGTGGCCGATGAATGAGAACGGAAAGCTGAAGGAACTGGACGCCGCCTGGGTCATGCCCACCTACCGGCGCGACCTCGCGCTGGTGCGCGGCGAGGGATGCCGCGTGTGGGACGCCGACGGGCGCGAGTACCTGGATTTCATGTCCGGCATCGCGGTATGCAACACCGGCCACTGCCATCCGGCGGTCGTGAAGGCCGTCCGCGAGCAGGCGGGCAGGCTGATGCACGCGTCGAACCTCTTCCTGAACGAATGGCAGCCGCGGCTCGCGGAGAAGATTTCGGGCATCGCGCTCGGCGGCAAGACGTTCTTCTGCAACAGCGGCGCCGAAGCCAACGAATGCCTGTTCAAGCTCGCCCGCAAGTGGGGCAGCGCGGAGGGGCGGTACGAGATCGTCACCATGCGCAACTCCTTCCACGGGCGCACGCTGGCGACGATGACCGCGACCGGCCAGACCAAGTACCAGAAGGGCTTCGAGCCGCTGGTCCCCGGCTTCGCCTACGCCGATTTCAACGACCTCGACTCCGTGCGCGCCGCGGTCACCGACCGCACCGTCGCCGTGCTGGTCGAGGCCGTACAGGGCGAAGGCGGCATCCTGCCCGCGACGGAGGCCTTCATGACGGGCCTGCGCGCCCTGTGCGACGAACGCCGGCTCCTGATGCTGTGCGACGAAGTGCAGTGCGGCATCGGCCGTACCGGCAAGTGGTTCGGCTGGCAGCACTATCCCGTCAAGCCCGATGCCTTCTCCATGGCCAAGGGCCTCGGCGGCGGCTTCCCCATCGGCGCCGCCACCGCCACGCCCGCGCTCTCCGACGTGCTGCAGCCCGGCAACCACGCGAGCACCTTCGGCGGCACCCCTCTCGCCTGCGCGGCCTCGTTCGCGGCGCTTTCCGTCATCGAGGACGAAGGCCTCCTGGACAACGCCACCGCCCGCGGCGGACAGCTCCGCGCGGGCCTCCGCGACCTTGCGGTGCGGCACGGCTGCATCCGCGATGTCCGCGGTCTCGGCCTGATGGTCGGCCTCGAACTCGACGGCCCGGCCGCCCCCGTCGCCGCCAAGCTCCGCGAAGCGGGCCTACTCTGCATCCCAACCGGCCAGTCCGTCCTCCGCTTCGTCCCGCCGCTCGTCGTGACCGAAGCCGAAGTCGTCCGGGCCCTTTCCATTCTCGACGCGGCCCTGTAGGACGTTTTTCCCCCCTCCGCACAAAACGCGGCGGAGGGAGGGAGGGGCTGGATGGGCCGGAGCGCTTGGGGGATTGTCTACCGCTTCCCAGGCGTTTTCCATCCGCAGGTCGCGCGGAAGCGCGACCCTCCCGGGGCCACACCACGGGGAGGGACGCGCTTCCGCGCGTCCTCCGGCCTGTCCCGCCATCCGCTCCGACAGCCCCGGAATCCGGGATTCCGGGGTCTCCAGGCGGGAGGCGCGTCAGGCGCCGAGGGCCTTGGAGATGAGGGCCTTGGCAGCGGCGAGGGCGGCGGGGAGGTTCTCGGGTTGGCGGCCGCCGGCTTGGGCTTTGTCGGGTTTGCCGCCGCCGCCGCCGCCCGCCACCTTGGCCACGGCGCCGACGAGTTTGCCGGCGTGGATGCCGCGGTCGCGCGCGGCCGGGCCCGCCTGCAGGATGAAGGCCACCTTTCCGGCGTCGCGCGCGGCCAGCAGGACCACGCCGTCGGGGTGGGTCTCGCGGAGGCTGTCGGCCAGGGCGCGGAGGGGATCGGCGGGCAGGTCGCCGGCGTCGGCGATGAGGACCGGGATGCCCGCGATGTCGGTGAATTGTCCGGCAAGGGCGGCGCCGCGCTCGAGGGCGGCTTTCTCGGCGGCGGCCTTGAGGTCCTTCTCGAGTTTCTGGACCTGCGCGGCGAGGGCTTCGACGCGCGCGGGCACTTCGGCGGGGGATACGGAGAGGCGCGCGGCGACCGAGGCCAGGGCGTCGTGTTCGGCGAGGGTGTGCTCGGCGGCGGCGGGGCCGGTCTGGGCTTCGATGCGCCGCACGCCGGCCGCGACGGAGGATTCGGCCAGGATCCGGAAGGCGCCGATGTCGCCGGTGCGCGCGGCGTGGGTGCCGCCGCAGAGTTCCTTGGAGATGCCGGCGACGTCGACGACGCGCACGATGTCGCCGTATTTTTCGTCGAAGACGGCGACGATGCCGCTGCCGGGGACTTCCTTGAGCGGGATTTCGTAGGTGCGGACTTCGGCGTTGGCGCAGATGTAGTCCGCGACGGTGCGCTCGACGGCCGCCAGCTGGTCGCGGGTCAGGGCGTCGGAGCCGGTGAAGTCGAAGCGCAGGCGGTCGGGCGCGACGTAGGAGCCCGCCTGCCGGATGGAGCTGGTGCCGACGACTTGCTTGAGCGCGGCGTTGAGCAGGTGGGTCGCGGTGTGGTTGCGCCGGAGGGCGGCGCGGCGGGCGGCGTCGACGGCGGCGTGGACCCAGTCGCCGGGACGCAGGGTGCCGGCGGCGAGCTTGCCGCGGTGCAGGAGGATGCCTTGGGCGGGCTTGCGGGTGTCGGCGACGTCGAAGCGCAGGGCGCCGTCGGCGGAGACGATGGTGCCGGTGTCGCCGACCTGGCCGCCGGATTCGCCGTAGAAGGGGGTCTTGGTGAGCAGCAGGTCGGCGGATTCGCCGGCGGCGAGGGCGTCGGCCGGTTTGCCGTCCTTGAGGATGGCGAGGACCTGGGCGTCGGCCTCGAGCCCGCCGTAGCCGGTGAATTCGCTGGAGAGGCCGCGCTCGACGAGCGCCGCCACGACGTCGTTGTCCTGCGCGGTGCGGTCCTTGCGGGCGCCGCGGGCGCGGTCGCGCTGTTCCTGCATGAAGCGCTCGAACGCCGGCGCGTCCACGGTCAGCCCCTGCTCGGCCGCCATCAGCGCGGAGAGGTCCGCGGGGAACCCGTAGGTGTCGTAGAGCTTGAAGACTTCCTCGCCGGGGAAGGTGGTCTTGCCCTCGGCGCGCAGGCGGGCGACGATTTCGTCGAAGAGCGCGATGCCGCGGTCGAGGGTCGCCGCGAAGGATTCCTCCTCGCTGCGCAGCGCGCGCAGGATTTCCGCGCGGCGGGCGGCCAGCTCGGGGAAGACGGGCGCCATCTGCGCCTCGAGCGTCGGGAACAGGTCGCACAGGAAGGGGCGCGAGAAGCCGAGCTTGCGGCCGTAGCGGGCGGCGCGGCGGAGGAGGCGGCGCAGGACGTAGCCGCGGCCGTCGTTGGAGGGCATCACGCCGTCGGCGATCGCGAAGGAGAGCGTCCGCAGGTGGTCCGCCACCACGCGCATCGCGACGGCCTCCTCCGTGCCGTCCGCGTACGGCTTGCCGCAGAGGCGCGAGACGGCGCCGATGAGCGGCGCGAAGACGTCCGTGTCGTAGTTCGACTTCTTGCCCTGCAGCACCGCGCACACGCGCTCGAAGCCCATCCCCGTGTCCACGCACTTCGAGGGCAGCGGATCGAGCGAGCCGTCGCTCTTGCGGTTGTACTGCATGAAGACCAGGTTCCAGATCTCGATCACCTCCGGCGTCCCGGCGTTGACCATCTCGGGCGTGCAGCCGTTTTCCGTGTTGTCGAGATGGATTTCGCTGCACGGCCCGCAGGGGCCCGTCTCGCCCATTTCCCAGAAATTGTCCTTCTTGCCGAAGCGCAGGATGTGCGCCGGATCGATGTCCGTGACCGTGCGCCAGAGTTCGGCCGCCTCGTCGTCGTCGGTGTAGACCGTGGCCCAGAGGCGGGGCTTCGGGAGCTTCCATACTTCGGTGAGCAGCTCCCAGGCCCAGGAGATGGCCTCCTTCTTGTAGTAGTCGCCGAACGACCAGTTGCCGAGCATCTCGAAGAACGTGTGGTGGTACGTGTCGCGGCCGACCTCCTCGAGATCGTTGTGCTTGCCGGAGACGCGGATGCACTTCTGCGTGTCGGCGACGCGACCGTGGGAAGGCTTGCGGGCGCCGAGGAAGATTTCCTTGAACTGGTTCATCCCCGCGTTGGCGAACAGGAGGGTGGGGTCGGCCGGCAATACCACGGGCGAAGACGGCACGATCTCGTGCCCCTTGCCGCGGAAGAAGTCGAGGAAGGACTGTCGGATTTCGTTGGATGTCATCATGGCGTGCACTCCTTGTGGAAAATCCCGTCCATTCTCCCAAAGCCCCGCGAAAAGGCGAGATAAAAAGCCCCCGGCCCGCCGCCCGCCCGCCGGCCCGCCGCCCACCCCCAAGTTTTCCAATGATTGGAAACATTTTTTCCAATGGTTGGAAAATTCCGCCCGATTTTTCCAACGATTGGAAACATTTTTCGCCGGTTTTCCAACGATTGGAAAAAATTTCCGATATTTTTCCAATGATTGGAAAAAACTTTTCCAATGGTTGGAAAACTTCCAATCCGCGGCGAAATACCTCCCCCCGGGACACCTCACTCGTAGGATTCGAACACCATGCGGGTGTCCCCGTCCGGACCGTATACGATATCGATGGGACACATCGGCAATCCGAACACCCGGTACTGGATGCAGTATTCGCCGTCCTGCAGCTCGTAGTAGTGCCCCCACAAGGATTCCTTCATTTCGATGGGGCGCGAGGTGCAGTACCACAGGCGCCGGTCCACCGTCTCCCGCGTCTCCTTCGGCGGCATTGTTTTGGTGATCCAGTCCGAGGTCCATATTGCCACTCCATAGGGCATTGCGATGAAAATGCCCAGCGTCATCCACCACATCGGAACCGCCAGTACGACTGTGGCCACCACCCGGAGGGTCCATTGGGTTGCGCGTTTCATGGCGAGGCATTCGCCCCCGTCAGTAACATCGCCCAGCCGATTGCCCCCAGCAGCAGATACGCCGCCAAGCCCCACCCCAAGGCCTTGGCCAGCCGCGGGCGCCGGTGACGGACCGTCCAGGCCCATACGCCCAGGACGCCCAAGGCCAAGCCCAGCAACATCGGTCCCCCAATGCCTGCCAACTCCTGCCATGAAACATCGCTCATGGAAAGGGAGCATGCCCGAACGGAGACGGCGCGTCAAAGTCAAAGTGCGTTTGGCTTGCCTCCCGTGCTCCCCTTGCTCCCTCCTTGCACCAAGGCGCGGAGGAACGCCGCACGCCCCGGAAGGGAGGGAGGAAGGAGGGCGATTTTCATGGGAGGGAGGATGGCGGAAAACAGGATAAAATGTCCGTGTTTTCCGTAATCTCAAAAGTGTTTTGTCCGTGGGGCGGAAGGGGGGCGGGAGAGGAAATCAGAAGTCCTGCTTGAAGCTGTCGAGAGTCAGGAGATTGCCGCGAAGGCGGATGGTCCAGGAGGCGTTGTCGCAACCGAAGACGTTTTCCGCCACCCGGACTTCCCAATCGCCACGGTCGGATTGGCGGATGTTTCGGACGTGGAGGCGGTCGATGTGCGGGGAAAGGATGCGGCAGCAATCAAGTGCCGTCAGGGCCACCTTCAGCCGTTCGCCGCCGCCAAGGCACTCCATGGTGTCGCGGTTCGCGGCCTCCTGCCACTTGGACACCGGTGAGCCCCGGAAGCAGCCATCCCTGGGTTCCGAGACAACGCGCAATTCACGGATCCAGCCCTCCTCCCCCATCCTGACGAGCACCGCCCCTCCGCCAATCCGCTTCTTGAGGCAGAGGGTGACTTCCCAGCCGTCCTTTGCCTTTTTGCACTTGGGTCGCGCGGCGTCGGAAGAGACAAAACTGAAGTCCACGAAGATGGAGGCCACGTCCTGGGCCAGCTTGATGGCCTCGTCGAGGGTAAGCGGCTGTTTGGCATCGTATCGTTCCAGACATCCGAGCGCAAACTCGGACGGAATGCCGACCTCGGCCCAGTCTTCAAAACGGTGCCCGTAGGGTTTCCGGGGCGTGGCGGGTCCGTCCGCCTCCGGTGCGGCCGCAAGTCCGCAACCCGCGGCCAGCAACAATCCCGGCAACAGGATGGCGGCGGTCATGGCGATCCGGGCGGTATTCTTCTTCATTCAGGGATGGTCCTTCCGCGTTTCATCATATCCGCATCTCTCGCCTCATGGAACGGGACTTTGCCCGAACGGAGACGGCGCGTCAAAGTCAAAGTGCGATTGGCTTGCCTCCCGTGCATTCCTTGCTCCCTCCTTGCACCAAGGCGCGGAGGAACGCCGCACCCCCGGAAGGGAGAGGGGAAGGAGGGCGATTTTCATGGGAGGGAGGATGGTGGAAAACAGGAGAAAATGTCCGTGTTTTCCGTAATTGCAAAAGGGGTTTGGACGGCGGACGGAACGGGGGTGCGGGGAGGGCGTCCCGACGTGGTTCGGGGGGAGGGAGGGGGGGGCGGAACCCGCGGGCGGAGGGGGCCTCAGCGGCGGCGGCGGGAGGGGACGGCGGCGCCGCCCTGGTCGGCGACGTTCAGGAGGACGCCGACCATGAAGAGGGTCACGGTCAGGCTGCTCCCGCCGAAGCTGATGAAGGGCAGGGGGAAGCCTTTCGTGGGGAAGCATCCGGTGACCATCGCGACGTTGACGATGGCCTGGATGCTCAGGAGGATGGTGATGCCGAAGGCGAGCAGGCGTCCGCCGGAGTCGGCGGCGCGGCCGCTGATGCGCATGCCGCAGACGAAGAAGACCATGAAGGCGACCACGACCGCGAGGGTGGCGACGATGCCGAGTTCCTCGCCGACGATGGCGAAGATGAAGTCGGTGTGGGCCTCGGGCAGGTAGAGGCGCTTCTGGAGGCCGGCGCCGAGACCGACGCCCCAGGGGCCGCCCGCGACGAAGGCGTAGAGGGCGTTCAGCAGCTGGTAGCCCTCGCCCTGGGCGTAGTCTTCGGGGTGCAGGAACGACACGATGCGCCCCATGCGCTCGGTGTTCTGCGAGACCAGGTATCCGATGCCGCCCCCCCCCAGCGCGCCCAGCGCGAGCAGGGGGAGGACCGGCGCGCCGCCCACGACCATCAGTCCGGCCCCCGTCAGGCCGATCAGCACCGTGGAGCCGAAATCCGTCTCGAAGAGGATCAGCGCGAGCACCGCGCCGAAGACCGCGCCGGGCAGCAGCAGGTCGGTCCAGACGCGCTCCCGGTAGCCGGCCGGGGCGCGGCGGCGGCGGCCGTACCACCACGCCATCAGGTCGATCACCGCGAATTTCGCCAGCTCGGACGGCTGGAACGTCAGGCCGAACGCGCCGATCCAGCGGCGGCTGCCGTTGCGGACCACGCCGACGTGCGGAACGTACACCAGCGCCAGCAGCACGGCCGCCAGGCCCAGCAGCGGCCAGGTCCAGCGCATCCAGAAGTGGTAATCGACCTTCGACCCCACCCAGCACGCCAGCAGGCCGAAGAGGACCCAGATGGCGTGGCGGACGATGATGTAGTCCGGGTTGCCGTATTTGTGTTCCGCGAACGGGCCGCTCGTGCTGTAGATCATCACGATCCCGAAAATCAGGAGCGCGAGCACCGTCAGCATCAGCGTGATCTTGGCTTTCATCGGGCCGTTTCCACAAAAAAGCGCCCGGCGGCGGCCGGGCGCGTTCCCCGCGGGGAGCCTCAGAGGGCGGTGGGGGGGATCTTGATGACCTTGCCGGGCTTGACGTCTTCGCCGTCGGGGATGTTGTTCATGCGGCGGATGTCGGCGCCGCTGACCACGAAGAGGCGGGCGATGGATTCGATGGTGTCGCCGTTCTGGACGGTGTAGTCCAGGACGTCTTCCATGTCGGCTTCGGCCACGGCCGGGGCGGCGGGGGCGGCGGGCGCCGGGGCGGGAGCGGCCTCGGCGGCGGGGGCCGGGGCGGGCGCCGGGGCGGCGGCGGG
>JAFXQI010000099.1 GCA_017527155.1 Kiritimatiellia bacterium | reverse complement strand
TTGCCGACCATGTCGGCACCGACGTCGGCCGCCTTCGTGCAGATGCCGCCGCCGACGCGCGCGAACAGCGCCATCGAGGAGGCGCCCATGCCGAAGGTGAGCATCGCGCTCGTGATGTCGGCCGGAGCGAGCTTGAAGACGAACTTCAGCAGGGAGAACCAGATCGCGATGTCCAGCAGCCCGAGCCCCACCACCGTGAAGCCCATCACGCTGCCGGCGGAGAACGCCGCGCGGAGGCCGCGGTCGAGGCTTTCCTGGCAACCGTTCGCGGTGCGGGCGTTGGCCGCCGTGGCGACCTTCATCCCGATGAACCCGGACAGCCCGGAGAAGAACCCGCCCGTCAGGAACGCGAACGGCACGAACGGCGTCAGCAACTTCGCCCAGGCCATCGCGCCGAGGATTGCGAACATCACGATGAAGAACACCGAGACGATCCGGTACTGCCGTCCGAGGTACGCATTCGCGCCCTTGCGGATCGACGCTGAAATCTTCTTCATCCGGTCGGTGCCTTCCGGAAATTTGAGCACCTTGAACGCCGTCGCGAGCGCGAACAGCAGCGCCAGCACCGAGCCGACGAACGCCATGACCATGATCAGTTTTTCCATAACGGGAATCTCCTTTGGTTGTCCCCGCACCCTACCACCCCCCACCGCCGATTGCAATGTAAAACGTTTTTCCCGTTGGAAAATGCAAGTCCTCCCCTCCTGCCTCCCCCTGCCTCCGCGCCCATTCCCCCATTTTGGTGTTGGTGCGACGCCTCCCGACACGCTATCTTTCCGCCATGCAATCCGATTTCCCATCCTCCCGCATCCCCGCCCTCCTCTCGCGCCTTCTCCCGTGGGCCATCGGCGGCGGCGTCCTCGTGTGCTTCCTGGTGCTGGTGCTGGGCAGTTACACGGTCAAGGCCCACTCCGACTGCCACAACTGGCTCATCTTCGCCCGCGACTTCGGCCGCGAGTTCACGCACAGCCGCTGGCCCTGGGGCTTTCCCCTCTACCTGCGCGGCGTCCTCTCCCTCGCCGGCCCCTATTGGGTGTATCTCGCGAACCTCCCGGTCCTGCTCGTCCTGTTCGCCGTGGCGTCCGCCGCAAGCCTGCTTTTCCGCCGCGACGGAGCCCTTCGCGTGCCGGCGCTCTGGGCGGTCCTGTCGACGTGGATCGTGGTCCTCTCGACGGACGCCCGCAGCTTCATCCGCTATCTGAACCCCTACCGCGACCCGCTCTCCTACGTCCTGCTCCTCGCGTCGTTCGCCGTCTTCGTCCGCTCCCTCGCCGCCGCCGCGCCGCGCCGCCGCGGATGGGGCGTCGTCCTCTCCGGCGTGCTGCTGGGCCTGGCCTGCAGCGTGCGCGAACCCTCCATCCTGATGGCCGGCCCGATGGCCCTCTACGGCATCCTGGCCTGGCGCGCCGGACGCCGCCGGCCCGCCGCCCCCGCCCCCGGCGCCCTTCCGGACCGCCCCTTCCCCTTCTGGACCACGGTCCTCGCCTTCGCCGCCGGCATGGCCGTCGCGCTGGTTCCCCTTCTCGTGCAGACCTACCTGACGACGCACCAGATGCTCGTCCCGCCCCAGGCCTCCCTGGAATCCTCCGTGGTGCCCGGCGCCCATCTCAAGGCCGAAGTCTTCCGCCAGGTCGGCGGCGATGCCTGGGCGCATTTCGTCCGCTACGAGCCCGTCCTCCTCATCCTGGCCGCTGCCGGACTCCTCGTCGCCGCCGTCCGCCGCGACCGCTTCGCCCTCGCCATCGTGGCCCCCGCCGCCGCGGTCTACTTCCTCTTCTACTCCTTCTACTGGACCTTCGTCGTCCGCTACTTCTACGTCACCCTCCTTCTCCTCGCCCTTCTCGCCGGCCACGCCCTCGCGACCCTCGTCGCCGCCCTCTCCCGCCTCCCCCGCCACGGACGCCTCGTCGCCTGGCTGCTCCTCGCCGCCGCCGCCGCCGCTTCAGGCTCGAAAATCCTCGCCGAGCGCGCCCGCGGCCCCGGCCACCAGGTTCCCGAAGCCCGCGCGATGGCCGCCCGATGGCGTGCCGCCTGCCCCGCCGACACCTCCGTCGTCTACGCCGACCGCGCCCTCTGCGAGTGGCTCGACTGGTTCACCCCCTGGCCGTCGGCTCCGCTTCCCGCCTGGCCCACGCCCGGCCAGACTCCCCCCGCCGCCCTCCGCCAGGCGTTGGAACCCCGCCTCGCCCGCGGCGAAACGCTCGTATCCGCCAACTGGGGCACCCCCGGGAACCATGGCTCCTTCGATCTCCCCTACCTCCGCCGCGCCTTCGACCTCCTTCCGTTCGACTCTTTCGACACCACCCCCTACCACGCCGGCAACTACGTCTACGGGACCGTCACCCTCTCCCGCATCGCCCCCTGGTCCACCAACCGCGTTTCCCTCGACTGGCCCATTCCCGCCGCCGGCCCCCATGGTTCCGCCTACTGGTACATGCTCGACGCCGGCGAGTGGCCCCCCGACGCCGACGGCACGCCCGCCTCCCCCGCCACCGTCACCGTCGATGGCACGCCCCTCCCCCGCCCCATCCCACATGGCGGCGCGTGGGTCGACGGCGCCATCCCCGCCGACGGTGCCCCCGCCGATGCCCCCCGTACCGTCCCCGCCGTCATCGAAGCCGCCCATCCGCTCCCCCGCGATATGATTCTCGCCACCGGCTCCCTCGACACCCCCATGCCCCTCGACTTCCGCCGCCGCGCCCCCTTCGACCATCTCTGGCGCTGCTCCGGCGACGTCATCCCTTCCGGCTCCGCCGGCGAGTACGCCACGGTCGTGACCGGCACGGCCGACTTCCTCCTCCCGGTACCCCACCCCGCCCTTGCCGGCGCCGTCGTCGAATGGGAAATCCTCTCCAGCGACAAAGCCCCCGGCGTGCGCATCCCCGTATCCGTCTGGGAAGGCGACTGCCGCCTCGCCTCCGCCGGAATCCCCGCCGACCGCCTGCTCGTCCGTCTCGGCATGCTCCTTCCGCGAGACCCGGACCGCGACGTCCGCACCATTCGCCTCGTCGTCGAACCCCAGCCTCATCCCCTCTATCCCGAAGCCGCGCCCCTTTGCGTCGAAATCTACCAGGCCATCCTCCACCGCACGCCGGCCGACTGGTCCATCCGCCTCGATGTCGCGGAGCGGGGAAACGAATACCTTTGCCTTTCCGGCTTCCACCCCGCCGAAGGCCGGGGCGAGTCCGCCTACCGCTGGACTTCCGGCCCCGCCGAAATCGCCGTCTACCTCCCCGACACCCCTCCCCCCGCCGACGTTCCCGTCAACCTCCGCCTTCTCTGGTCCGCCGAAAACATCCCCTCCGAAGTCCCCGGCGCCGGGACCCTCCGCGTTTCCTGGGACGGCACCTCCCTCGACGGCCAAATCGCCCCCGCTCCCGACGCCCCCGGACTCCTCCTCTGGCAGGCCCCCGTCCCACCCGACCTCCTCTCCGCCGATACCGCCCACCGCATCACCCTCGACGCCCCCGTCTGGCGCCCCTCCGACTACGGCTCCCGCGACTCCCGGACCCTCGGCGTCCGCCTCTTCCGCATCACCCTGGACAACGCTACCTGAGCCGGTGGAGGGAAGGCACCGGTACCCTGCCGGAAGCGGGTGGGGCGAGCACTCCGTGCGAGCCGCGCAACCGCATGGAACGGCTCGCTCGGAGAGCTCGCTCCACCGGTACGCAGCCCGGCATGAAGTTCCGCATTCGTGGTATCCGGCAGGGGGACGGGCACCTCACCCGTCCATGCGCGGCAGGAAAGCCAATGGGAGGCGGCTCCCTTGCGTTTCCCTTGTTATCCCTTCTTCCCCGCGGCGTCCACGATGCGCACGATGGCTTCCGCCCCGGCCTCGCCGCTGTGTCCGACGTTGTACACCGTCTCGTCCCGGACCTTCGCCAGCCGCTCCATCCAGTCCGCCCGGTGCCCCACGAGGTTCCGGATCACGGTCGGCAACGTCTCCCAGTTCCCTTCGGGCACGATTTCGCCGAGCTGGCCGCGGATGTCCTCCTCCAGGCACGGCAAGCCCAGCTTTCCGAACTCCGGATTGTGCACCTTCGGCGGCGTGTCCACGAACACCACCGGCTTGAGCAGCGCGAACGCGTATTCCAGCGGCGAGCCGCTCCACTCGCTGATCATGATGTCCGATTCGACCAGTGCCTGCGTCGTGTTGATGTCCGGATCGATCGACAGTCCGGCCGGGCCGAACCGCTTCAGCAGCCCCGGCGCCAGCTCCGGCTTGTGCCGCTTGGTCATCGTGTGCAGGCGGAGCGTGGTCTTGAAGCCCGCCCGGAGCAAGGCCTCCAGCAAGCCCTCCAGACCGTGGTCCACCAGCGAACACTCGCCCCAGGTCGGGGCCACCAGCACCCGGATGGGGTCCCCCGGCACCTCATCCGCGCCCGGGTGCGCCGTGCGGAAGGCTTCCACGTCGTGCATCAGCGTGTCGAGCCGACCGTAGCCGTGCGGCACGAGCTGCTTGGGCTTGAGGCCGTAGACCTCTTCGGTCTTCCGGATTTCGCGCTCGTGGTGCGGCCCCACGCACAGGATCGTGTCGTACGCATCCACCGCATGTTCCCGGTACACCCGGTGCATCGAGGCAATCGAATGGAACACGTACGCATAGTGCACCGGATGCACCGAGCGCTTCAGCTGGAACGTCTCCAGATCCGGCAGCGTCATCACGAAACACGTCGCATCGATGTTCCGGAAAAGCGCCGTCCGCGGCATCGCGAACCCCACATAGAAGGCGTCCGGCCGTGCCAGCACCGGGTCCTTCGGATCGGAACACACCGCCGTCCAGGGCCGGCCCATGCGGTCGAGCGCGTCCGTGATCGGACCGAGATACGCCCAGTCGCCCGCCGTCTCCGCGTAGAAGACGATGGTTTTCTTCGCCTTCGGCAGCGCCTGGAAGGCCTGGAACCCCGCCCACGCACGCCGCCCCTCCCGCCAGCGCTCGAGAAGCCGCCCGAACACGCCGCTATTCCGGCTTGGACGGCGCATCGCCGTCCGTCTTCGTCCCGGCCCCGTCCGTCCCGGACGGTTTCTTCCCGCCGAACAGCGTCTTCAGCTTCGACCAGAACATGGCCACCCCGCCGATGCAGGACGCCAGGACCACTTGCAGGATGATGCTACCGCTGCCGGGATCGATGTATGCCAGATTCATGTTGTTTCCTCGTTTCGGTTTTCGCGCTACCTTACAACCTCCCCCCGGAAACTCAAGTGCCAAGTTCCCTTCCGCCCGATCCGTTTTGCCCACGCCGTTCCGCCCTCCGCCCCAGCAGCGCCGCCAGCCCCGCCGCCAGCAGGCCCAGCGTGCCCGGCTCGGGGACCGCGGGCGCGGGAACGGGCTCGTGCCCCGTCACGGTGACATTGTCGAACTGCATCTCCGATCCGTCCCCCTGCCCGGAATACGGCGAAACCCGCGAAATCCCCCGGTTCGTCCGCCCCGCCCATCGCGCCCCACATCGTCACGGAAAACGTCCCGCTGTCCAGGCCCGCGGTCGTGTCCAAACCGGATCCATCTTTTGCCTTTTCCAAGTCAAGCGTTTTGCCACGATATGCGGCCACCCCCTTTTTGTCCATCCCTAAACCTGTCTCTCCGAAAATTTTCCAACCATTGGAAAAACCGGGCCGATTTTTCCAACCATTGGAAACATTTTTTCCAACCATTGGAAAACTTTCCGCCCGCCCCTTGCAACCTTTCGCCGGGTGGAGTGTATGCGGGGCAAAGAAAGGCTCTATCCGTTGCGCCGGGGAAGGCTTGGACAACCGGCACCGGCAGGCCGAAAAAGCATCGGTTGCGCTTGTCCTGCCCCCGTTGCGTTTGCTATGAATGTTTCAATTCCAAACATCGGAGTTTTGCCATGCAAAAACCCTTTTTCCATCCCCTGTGCGCTTTCCGGGCGGCCGCGCTGGCCTTGGCGATTGCCGCAGCCGCGCCGTGCAGCGCGCGCGCCGGCGTGGTGGAGCTCGACCAGGACCTGCCCGCCGTCAAGTACGGGTGGAACGCCGTGTATGTCGAGCTCGCGCCGACGAACGACCTCGACGGGGTGTTCGGGGACTGGCCGACGGACAGCGTCGGACTCTACGACCCCGCCGCCTTCCTCGCCACGCGGCAGTACTCGGCGACGTCGGAATCGCAGGGCATGGCCATCGCCCCCATCGCCATGTGGCACCGCGGCCAGCCGGCCGCCACGGAGGCGGTTTCGCTGCCGGCGAACACGGTCTGCATCTTCTTCTCCACGAACACGGCGGCGACCAACCTGACGGTCCGCGGCGTCCCCGCGGCACCGCGCACGACCTGGCACGTCACGAGCGCCAAGAAGCCGTACAACTTCTTCGGCCTCTCGCTTCAGGACGGCGCCGGCACCACGGTCGGCGACATCCTCGACGGGTTTCCCGGCATCAACTCGCTTTCCGGCATCTACCGCATCTTCGGCACCAACGCGGCCGTGTCGCCGGCCTTGACCCGCATTACGCCACCACCAAGCTCTACGACGCCAACGTCCTCCTCGTCCCCTCTTCCGAAATCTCCGACTGGTCCGGCGTCCTGAACGTCTCGCCCATGGACGGCCTCGACTACGGCACCAACGCGACCCTGCGCGTGCTTTCGGTGCGCAACGACGGCACGCAGCGGCGCACGGCGGCGATCGACCTGGTGCCGTCGGTGTCGGCGGAGGGGGCGCGGGACCTGCTGCCGGCGCTGCATCTGCGCGACACGGCGGTGGCGGTGACGAACGCGGCGTGGGTTGCGCCGGCGTCGCCGCGGCTGGCGTCGAAGGCGCTCGAACCCGGCGAGACGTGGAAGCTGGAGGTCGGCCTCGACCGGTCGCTCTTCGACGGCGACGTGCGCGGAACGCCGTTCGGCGCGGTGCTGCGGGTCACGGACGACGGCGGGGCCTCGAAGTGGCGCGTGGACGTTCCCTTGCAGGGCGCCGCCTCGGGCAAGACGTCCGACGAGGATGCCTGGCCCGGCGGCCTATGGATCGCGGAGGCGGCCTTCGACGAAATCCACTTCGCGGGCGACACCTCCGAAGCGTACACCCCCGCCGGCGGCACGCTCAAGGTCCGCATGCCCATGCACGTCGATGGCGAAGGCACCTTGCGCCTGCTCCAGCGCGTCGTGGTGGCGGGCTCGACCGCGGCCGACGGCTCCTTCGCCTACACCCTCTACGCCGGCGACGCCGCCGTCCCCGCCACCGCCCGCGAAACGATGCGCATCTCCTCGGCGGTGCTCCCCACCGAGCAGCCCGTCATACCGCTCAAGGGCGGCGACTTCCGGCAGGGCCTCGCCATCTTCTCGTTCACCGTGGACGCCGACGGCGCGACCTCGCTCCTGCGCCACCCCACCCATCCTCAGCACGACGGCCTGCGCTGGGACTTCTCGACCCCGGCCCCGTCCGGCGACGACTTCGACAACTACAAATCCACCGTCAAGCCGGAACTCTTCTCCGTCGGCAACATCATCTCCTTCCGGCTGGACCTCAACGGCGGCGAAGCCCCGTGGAATCCCGAAGAGGAGAAGACCGGCACCTGCACCTGGACCCTCGAAAACCTCCGCCGCGAAGGCCCCATCGCCATCAAGGGCCCCATGTCCATCCGCCGCATCGCCCCCCAGACCGACATCGTGCTGGAATGACCACGCGCCCCGCCAACGCCTTCCTTTCTCCCCGATTGCAGTCGATCGCAGTCGATCGCAACCGATTGCAATCGATTCCCCACCCGCAATCTGCATACTGCAATCCGCAAAGTAGGCAGATTGCCCGCCCGAGTAGGCAGATGACCCGAAAGGAGCCAACATGAGATCATTCCTGCAACACGAAACCCTGGAACGTCTTGCGACACCCGAAATCGTGTCCAAGCTCGGCGCCGGTCCCGCAACCTCCTACGCAAAGAACTGAAAGGGAACCCCCATGAACCACCCCCCCTCGCACCCGCAACTCTCCCGGCCACCGCATCTTTTCTCTTTTCTCTTTTCCCTTTTCACTTCGCTGGCGCTCTGCGCCAGCGCCCCCGCCGAGACGGTGACCATCTCCACCGCCGCCGACTGGGCCACCTTCGCGGGGCGTGTCAACGCGGGCGAAACCACCCTCGGGGCCAGGATGGCCGCCAACATCACGCTCGTGCAGTCTTCGCCGTTCGTCGGCAACGACCAAGCCCACGCCTACGCCGGCACGTTCGACGGCGACGGCCACATCCTCGCGGTCAACTGGCGCTTCACCGACGGCACGTCGTACGTCGCCCCCTTCCGGTTCGCCGATGCCTGCACCATCAAAAACCTCCATGTCGCCGGCTCCCTCGAATCCAACGGCAAGTTCGTCGCCGGGTTCATCGGGGATTGCATCCGGAATGTGGGCTCCCGCTACAATTACATCACCAACTGCCGCTCTTCCGTCGCCATCGCCTGCACCATCTCGGGCGATGCCACGAGCGGCGGCTTCGTCGGCCTTCTGGAAAACAGCGGTGCCAGCAGGCTCCAATTCAACGATTGCCTCTTCGACGGCTCGCTGCTGGGCCCCTCCGCCAACAGCTGCGGCGGGTTCACCGGCTACCGGCCGGTCTCCGCCTACGCCAAATACCACAACTGCCTCTTCGCCCCGGCGGAAGTCACGGTTTCCCCCGACGCCTCCTACACCTTCTCCCGCCCCGGCTACGACACGGTGGACAACTGCTACCGCATGCAGGCCTTCGGCGCGCCCCAGGGCGCCGACGCCTCCGGGCTCTCCGCCGAAGACATCGCGGCCAAGCTCGGCAACGCCTGGACCGTCGTGAACGGCCAGGTCGCCCTCGTCCTCTTCCCTCCCGACCCGCCCGCGCCCGCCGCCAACCGCTTCGCCTACCAGGGCGCCCTCAAGGACATCGCCGGCGCCCCCCTGACCGGCGAAAAGACCGTCGAATTCCGCATCTACGACACCGCCACCGGCGGCACCCCCCTCTGGGCGCGCCGGCTCACGGTCCTGTTGAACGAAAAGGGCCTCTTCAACATCGGCCTCTCCGACGACGCCGGCGAGCCGATCGAAGGCACCTCGACGAGCGATACCCTGGCCGCCGTCGTGGCCCGCTCCTCCTCCAGCACCCTCTACGTGGGCCTCACCGTATCCGGCTCCGACGGCGAAACCGTCCCGCGCCAGCGCCTTCTCTCCGTCCCCTACGCCACCTTCGCCGGGGACGCCGCCAGCGCCTCCGGCGACTTCGCCGTCGCCGGCCTCCTCTCCGCCAGCGGACTGGACGTCCCCGGCGCCGCCACGATCGCCGGCAACGCCAGCGTCCGGAACGACGCCTCCGTCAAGCGCGACCTGCGCGTCTCCGGCGCGATTTCCGCCCTCGGGACCGCCCCGCTCGGCTCCATCGTCCTCTGGAGCGGCAACTCCGGCCAGATTCCCGACGGATGGGCCCTCTGCGACGGCCAGACCTCCCACGGCCGCAAGACCCCTGACCTCCGCGGACGCTTCGTCGTCGGCGCCGGCGCCGCCCATGCCGTCGGCGCCACCGGCGGCCGCGCCAGCTACACGCTTGCCGCCAGCCAGCTCCCCGCCCACTTCCACCTGTATGCCGGCGACGACCACCTCGACCAGGTCAAGCCGGGCTCCACCGGCTACAGCGCCGCCGACAACATCCAGCAAAGCACCGGCGGCTACGACGCCGTCTCCGACAACTCCGGCAACGCCGCCATCTACCGCACCTCCTCCGTCGGCTCCGGCGCCTCCATCGAAAACCGCCCCCCCTACTACGCGCTCTGCTACATCATGCGCGTCAAATGACCCCTTTCGAAAGCCACCCAACCCAAGGAACCACCATGAAACGACACCTCGCCCCGCTCGCCGCCGCCGCCGCCCTCGCCCTCACCCTCGGCAGCGCCGCCGCCGCCCGCGCCTTCTCCTACCAGGGCGCGCTCGCGGACCTCGACGGCAAGCCCCTGACCGGCAACCAGACCGTCGAATTCCGCCTCTACGCCGCCGCGACCGGCGGCACCGCCCTCTGGGGATGCCAGCGCAACGTCCTGCTGGACGACAACGGCGTGTTCAACACCGAAATCGCCGACGGCTCCGCCACCGTCCCCTCCGGCGTCCCCGCCAACGCGGTGCTGGACGACGTCCTGACCGCGAACGCCCGCAACGTCCTCTACATGGGCATCACCGTCGGGGGTTCCGCCGGCGAAATCGCCCCCCGCCTGACCCTCCTGCCCGTCCCCTACGCAGTCTTCGCCCACAACGTCACCCAGGCCTCCGGCGACTTCGCCGCCGCCGGCAAGGTCACCTCCACGCAGCTGGCCGTCTCCGGCGACGCCCTTTTCTCCGCGGACGCGACCATCTCGGGCAACGCCACCGTCGAAGGCGACCTGGCGGTTTCCGGCACCGTCAGCGGCTACGGCATCGTCCCCGTCGGCACCATCCTCCTCTGGGGCGGCTCCGCCTCCGACATCCCCGAAGGCTGGCACCTCTGCGACGGCCAGACCGTCAACGGCCGCGCCATCCCCGACCTCCGCGACCGCTTCGTCGTGGGCGCCGGCGGCAATGGCTACGACTCCGGGGACAAGGGAGGGAAGGCCACCTTCACCCTCACCGCCTCGCAGCTCCCGGCCCACTCCCACCTGTATGCGGGCGACGACCAGCTCACCAACTGCAAGCCCGGCAACACCGGCTACAGCGCCACCGGCGACAACGTCGTGCAAGTCACGGGCGGCTACGACGCCACGTCCACCGGTTCCGGCAACGGCACCATCTACCGCACCTCCTCCGTCGGCTCCGGCGCCTCCATCGACAACCTCCCCCCCTACTACGCCCTCTGCTACATCATCCGCGTCA
Source organism: Kiritimatiellia bacterium (assembly GCA_017527155.1). Lineage (GTDB taxonomy): Bacteria > Verrucomicrobiota > Kiritimatiellia > CAIQIC01 > Lenti-01 > CACXEY01. Next base: position 10,452 of record JAFXQI010000099.1, on the reverse strand, counting down.
AGTGACCCCCCGCCCCGCCAGCCTCCCGCCCGCGCCGTCCCCCGCCTCCGCCCGCACTTCCGGAGGTGCGGCTTCCAGCCGCGCCACAGTGGCAGGCTCGCCCCATCCCAGCACCTCCCCGAGCGCTTCGCACTCACCCTGGCGCATCCCGCCCACGTCCCTTCCGCCTCCGGCGCGGCAAGATGCCGCACCCCCGGAAGTGCCGGCAACCGCTTCCGCATCGTCCCCCGCCTCTGCCCGTACTTCCGGAGGTGCGGCTTCCAGCCGCGCCCCCTCGCGTCCCCCCCGCAACCCCGAACCCCAGGCTCCAGCCATGAACCGCACAGCCTCCTCCATCCGCCCTCTCGCCGCCGCATCCCTCGCCGCGTGCCTCCTTCTCGGCGCCGCCGCCCCCGCCGCGCGCGCCTCGGAGAGCACCGTCATCCTGGGCACGCCGGCCCCCGCGACGCTGCGCAACACGACCGACGCCTCGCGGAACGAGTGGCTCGCCGCGAACAGCGCGTTCATCGCGGAAGCCTTCTTCACGGCCACCGCCGCCACCTCGCAGCTGGCCACGGCCAACCGCCCGCAGTACGTGCTCGCCTCCTCCGAGACCGGCTTCCCGCTCGAGCGCACCATCCCCGCGTACTACCTCGGCGACCAGCTCGTCCCCCCCGACGGCGTCGACTGGCCCGCCACCTACGCCGCGTACACGAACTCCCCCGACGCCCCCTGCTTCATCTTCGACACCGCCGACAGCCGCGTCTTCGTGGCCGAGGGCGGCACCCATTCCTTCACGTGGGTCCGCGCCGACGGCGAGCCCCTCGCCATGAACTACGTCGTCTCCCCGGCCTGCTCCGGCCGCCCCCGCCGCATCTACTGGACCGACGACCCCTGGAACGCCCCCGCCATCGACCTCACCGGAAAGTTCGTCAAATTCTTCGGCGACCCCGAAATCCTGGACCCCGTCTTCGGCACCGTCACCAACTACGCCGGCGGCATGCCGCAGGTCATCACCAACCAGATCGTCAGCGGCCTGCACCTCGACACCTCCACCCACTTCCTCAACGCCCACGGCCAGCTGCAGGGGCAGGTCGTGATGGTCTACTACGACACCGGCAACTTCGAGCGCATCCTCCACGTGCAGGTCGTCGAAGTCTGCCGTCCCGTCGTCAACCGCATGGCGGGCGAGATCGGCCGCGCCCTCCGCCCCGACGGCCGCGGCTACGACGTCTCCGGCCTGCGCGCGCGCCCCACCGTCGTCTCGCCCACCGACGGCCGCGGCGAATACCTCTACCAGCACAAGGGCCGCCACTCCTACTCCCCCAAGAACGGCAACGTCTATCCCCTCCGCCCCACGGCCGACTGCCCCTGGAACGCCGAAATCTACTGGATGGAGACCGACGAAATGGAAGTCCAGTGGCCCTTCGAGGTCGACCAGTACGCCTGCGACTGGCCGGCCGACGCCACCGTCTTCGTCCGCGGCGACGCGGAGGGCGACGGCGGCCGCCCCGTCTACATCCCCTTCGGCCTCGAAGGCACCGTCATGGACTACCAGGAGCCCGACGGCCACGCCCTCGCCGTCGCCCCCGACGGCACCTTCGACGCCGTCGGCGAGGGCTACAGCCTCCTCCGCCTGACCGCCGACGACGACATCTGGTTCTTCCCCATCCACTCCCTCTTCCGCACCAACACCGACTACTTCACCCTCGAACCCGGCGAAGCCCACGTCGGTTCCGAACTCCACCTCCGCGGCGGCTCCGCCTCCGGCCTCGCCGACGGCTTCGACCCCGACCTCGACCCCACCTCCCCCGGCTACATCTATCCCCCCGTCTCCTCCCCCGACTGGAACCCCGCCCTCTACGCCGCACCCGCCCCCGACCCCCGCCGCACCGGCTCCTCCGCCACCGACGGCGTCTCCCCCGACGGCACCGCCGACACCAACACCTACGCCTCCGTCATCTACCCCGTCCGCGCCCGCGACCCCAACGCCACCATCGAAGTCTGGTGGAACACCACCCTCCGCGAGGAAGGCATGCCCGAGCCCCTCGTCGTCCCGACCCTCCCGCAGGTCTATTCCGTCCGCTGGCCCCTCCCCGGAGAAACCCCGCAGATCGTCATCGCCTCCCAGCTCGGCTCCGACGCCGATTCCATCTTCTCCCAGAACCTCGGTGCCTACCTCGAAGACGCCACCTCCGCCATCCGCCTCGGCAACCGCTCCTTCTTCGACGCCGCCACCGGCGGCACCGTCATGGCCTGGGTCCGGCCCGAAGACGCGGCCGACGACACCCCCTCCTCCCTCCTGACCCTCGGCTCCGACCCCGCCACCGCCGTCGTCGTGGACATCCGCCGCAAGGACGGAGAGACCCGCCTCCAGGTCACCTGCGGCACCAACACCGTCTCCTGCCCCTACCTCCCCGACCCCCGCTTCATGGGCTGGATGCACGTCGCCCTCTCCTTCTCCGGCGCCTCCGCCACCGTCCACTTCGACTGCGGCCCCGCCGAAATCCACACCCTTCCCCTGGCGACGCCGCCCTTCCACGCCGAAGCCTTCCCGGCCACCATCGGCGCGGCCAACGGCCTGCCCGCGCGCGCCGGGGCCGAAATCGGCGAAGTCCTCGTCTGGAACACCCCGATGGACGAAGAAGCCATCGCCTTCCAGTACCTCACCCCCCACGACGGCACCGAAAACCACCTCGCCGCCTGCTACACCTTCGTCAAGGGCACCGACCTGAACGTCACCTCCACCGACGAACGCACCGTCCACGAAAAAGTCTTCGGCGCCGCCCGCACCGCCCACCGCTGCCTGGCCGAGACCGAAGGCCCGCCCGCCTGGGGCAAGGGCTCCATCGTCCCCGACCCCGGCACCGCCGCCCGCATCTACCTCCAGAACGACCCCGCCGCCACCGGCTACAACCCCAACGAAGAACACGCCCTCCTGACCGCCGCCGGAGACCGCCGCATCGCCTGGGCCCTCCGCAGCGACCTCAACACCGACGCCACCTCCGAGCCCGGCGTCCTCGTCGAATACGTCAAGCACGGCCGCAAGGCCATGCAGTGGTTCGCCGTCGCCGCCACCAACGACGCCTACCCCATCCTCTCCGCCCCCGCCACCGCCGGCCTCGCCTTCCCGGGCCCGCACCCCATCGACCTCCTCGACGACCCCTGGTGCCCCAAGGACGCCTGGGACGAACCCGCCGCCACCGCCCCGGCCTTCCGCGACCGCAAGGGCCAGCTCTGGGCGCGCGCCGCCGGCAACGCCACCATGCGCATGTACTACCGCAACCAGGAAGGCTTCGCCTACCCCTCCCTCGCCACCAACAAGTGGCCCGCCGTCAACGAAGAAATCCCCTGGATCGCCCTCCTCGGCGGCGACCCCTCCGCCGATCCCCTCGCCGCCCAGCCCGCCGCCTGGACCTGGGAAGTCACCTGGCCCGATGAAGTCCCCGAAATGGAAATCGGCCGCACCCTCACAACCGCCACCGACGGCCTCCCCGAAGTCTGGAACGCCAAATCCGCCGCCGTCGTCTGGCCCCCCACCACCGCCGAAGCCGAATCCACGGCCCTCCTCTTCGACCCCACCGTCGCCCGGACCGCCGGCTTCACCGACTTCACCGTCAAGCAACTCATCGACAAATTCGGCATCCAGTCCGGCGCCGGCGGCCACGCCACCCAGCGCCAGGGCAAATGGTACTTCGACGACCTCCCCCCCAACCTCTCCACCCGCTTCTACCTCGACACCACCGCCGATCCCGGGTCCTGCCTCAAGCTCGTCGGCGAGCGCGAAGACAACCCCGGCGCCGTCTCCCTCCTCCACGTCAACGTCCTTTCCGACGACGAACGCGACACCCTCGCCCACCTCGTCGACGAGACCGCCGAAAACGGCGACGCCATCTCCCTCTGGCAAAGCGCCATCGCCACCCTCGCCACCAACGCCGTCCGCCCCTCCGTCCTCGCCACCGACACCGGCGAACCCGTCGTCTCCTACACCCCCAGCGACCACTACGCCCTCTTCACCATGGGCGCCACCAACTACGTCACCCTCATCGAAAACGACGCCCCCAGGATGGTCCCCGCCCCTGGCACCACCAACCTCGTCGCCTCCGGCGTTTCCGACGGCGACCCCATCTCCATGCACATCCTCAAGGTCGTCCCCAAGTACTACACCGGCCGCGTCGTCACCCGCGAAGACCCCTGCAACCTCCTCTCCCAGCAACTCTCCGTCATCTACGCCGAAGCCTTCGCCGGCGAGCCCGGCCAATACGAATTCGAGTGGCGCAAGGCCCGCCCCTCCGCCGACGGCACCGTCCCGACCGCCTACGACGACCCTTCCATCTACTCCCTCAAATTCCCCGTCACCAACGGCCTGACCCGCTTCGTCGTCGGCGCCCAGGGCGACACCCTCGCCGACATGGTCAACACATATTATTCCGTCCGCTACCGCGCCGCCTCCACCAACTCCCCCGCCTGGGCCGCCATGGGCGATGCCTGGTCCGACTGGTCCGACCCGCCCTGCCTGGCCGAAGGCTGGGTCCAGCGCGTCCTCAACAACGTCACCCCCTTCTACCAGCGCATGCGCGATCTCTACGAAAACCCCGCCGAAACCGCCGTCTCCATGATCGTCCAGGCCGGCGCCCCCTACGAAGGCGACATCGCCCTCAACCAGGACAACCTCGCCTCCGTCGGCCTCATCCAGCTCTATGAAACCCTCCTGTCCAAGGCCGAATCCTTGTCCCTGCTCCTCGGCATCGACGACGCCGACGCCAACAAACAGCTCCAGCTCGCCGTCGGCCGCCTCGCCGACATGTACGGCGTCCTCGGCGACGAAGCCTGGACCGACGCCCTCAACCCCACCATCTCCTTCGGCGCCGACTTCGACACCCCTGACATGACCGGCCTCGCACTCGACTACGGCGCCCTTTCCGGCACCCTCTTCGCCTTCGACAACCAAGTCCCGACCCTCCTCGACGAAGAACTCGCCCTCCTCCGCGGCCGCACCGGCGACAACGCCCCCGCCCTGACCATCTCCCCCTACTACAACCGCCTCGTCTGGAACTTCACCCGCGGCATCACCGCCGGCGAAGTCGCCTACGCCGTCAACTACGACATCTCCGGCAACCGTTCCGGCACCATCGACGCCCAGCAGGCCGCCCTCCAGTACCCCCAGGGCCACGGCGACGCCTACGGCCACTACCTCTCCGCCCTCTCCGCCTACTACCGCCTCCTGCGCAACCCGTACTTCTCCTGGGGCAAACCCGCCATGGGCGAACTCGTCGTCAACGACGCCGTCGTCAACGCCGACGAATACGACGAAGCCCGCTTCGCCTCCGTCGCCCACGACGTCGCCAAGGTCGCCGCCGAGACCGTCGACCGCACCGCCCGAAAGGCCTACCGCGACAACGGCGGCGCCACCGGCGCCGGCTACCTCGACTCCGCCGCCTCCCGCAACTTCGGCTACGGCGAATGGGCCGCCCGCGGCGGCTACGGCGCCCTCTGCAACTGGGCCGTCGCCAACTCCCTCCTCCCCCCCGCCCCCGACGTCGGCCACTACGTCCGCTTCGCCTTCACCAACCGCGACTCCGCCGTCGCCACCGCCCTCGCCGTCGGCGACCAGCCCGCCCTCCTCTCCAACAGCCTCTGGACCGTCGAATTCCAGCTCCTCCCCGCCGCCCCCGCCGTCGACCCCCTCCACGCCGGCCCCGCCGTCCCCGTCCGTCTCGAAGGCGAACACGCGGCCCTCGAATTCCGTTTCGACCCCTCCAACACCCTCACCGTCGCCGCCCAGCCCCTCTCCGGCACCAACCTCGCCGTCCGGACCGCCTACTACGTCTACACCAACGCCGACTGGAACATCAACACCTGGACCCCCGACCAATACTCCGAACTCGTCTGCACCGACGGAACCGGCCTCCTCGCCATCGAATGCGCCTTCTTCGGCACCAACGCCCCCGCCGCCTTCCCCGAATCCTGGACCTTCACCTCCCTGACCGCCCCCCCCGATTTCTCCGCCGCCGGCTGGCACCTCAACTCCGTCGACGAAACCGGCACCCCCGAACCCTACATCTACGACACCCCCGTCTCCTCCAAGGTCCCCGACGGCCCGCCCATCCTCACCCCCCTAGCCACGCTCCCCTCCGGCGTCGACGCCCTGGTCGCCCTCGTTTCCGATCCCACCTCCCTCACCGCCCTCGTCCTCGCCCCCGACGGCGCCGTCCTGGCCAGCCAACCCCTGGGCACCCCCGACGGCTTCCGCCTCGGCCGCATCGAATCCATCGCCCTCGGCGGCGGCTTCCTCGGCGAAATCGGCGAATTCCGCGTCTGGGGCGGCGACGCCCGCACCGCCGACGAACTCCACGACAAGCGCGAATGCGTCTCCCCCACCTCCACCGGCCTCGACCTCTACCTCCGCACCCTCTCCGCCCACGCCACCCGCGCCCTCGTCGACGACGCCAACCCCGGCGTCTCCTGGACCGTCTCCTCCGGTGCCTGGCTCCCCATGGCCGAGTCCGGAATGGCCCTCGCCTTCGAGGACGAAGGCCTCAAGCGCATCGACCGCTCCACCGTCCCCGCCCTCTCCGCCCTCGCCAACCTCGTCCCCGACATCCAGAAGAAACTCGACCGCCTCGACGCCGGCCTGAACCCCCTCGGCCTCTCCTCCGGCGCCATCCCCTTCGACCTCACCCCCGTCACCGAAGGCGACGAAACCCGCACCCACTTCGAGCAGATCCGCGAACGCGCCCAGACCGCCCTTTCCAACGCCCGCCGCATCCTCGACCGCGCCCAAGCCTCCGGCAACCGCCTCCGCCTCATCCAGGAAGCCCAGATCGCCCGCGACGACCTCCTCGAACGCACCGAACAGGACTACAAGCACCGCCTCGTCGAATACTTCGGCTACCCCTACGAAGGCGACATCGGCCCCTCCGGCACCTACCCCCAGAGCTACGACGGCCCCGACCTCCTCCACTACGCCTGGATGGACCTCGCCGACTACGGCATCACCGACGTCGCCGACACCGTCACCGCCACCATCGTCGAAGTCAAGGGCGCCACCAGCACCCAGGCCGCCGGACAGGACATCCTCGGCATGGACACCGCCGTCTCCACCAACACCCTCACCTTCGAACTCTCCGCCAACGGCCTCGTCCTCAAGCCCGCCAACATCGCCGGCAAGCGCCGCGCCCAGGGCCGCATCCAGGAAGCCCTCGGCGAATTCCTCTCCGCCTACGCCGACTTCGGCGCCGCCATGGACGTCTACGACTACGCCTGCACCCAACTCGAATACGAACTCAACTCCATCCGCGCCGGCATCTCCTTCCACGTCCTCCGCACCGTCTATGCCGACGCCCGGCAAATCACCGAAACCGCCCTCGCCTCCACCACCTGCGCCATGCAGCTCGCCATGAACACCCTCGAATTCACCGCCCAGACCGGCGTCGACATCTCCGACGGCGTCCTCAAATGCACCCCCTCCATCACCGGGGCCGGCATGACCGTCAACGTCGACCCCAGCGCCGTCGTCGCCGCCGCCACCATCCCCGCCGTCGTCGCCGAAAACGTCCTCACCGCGGCGGGCATCCTCGCCGCCAAGAACGCCATCGACGGCTTTGCCGCCACCCACTCCTTCCTCGACCTCGGCCAAGCCGCCCTCGACACCGTCCTCGGCACCTTCCAGGCCAACATCGCCTGGTACGAACAAGCCCGCGCCGCCTACGAAATGCAGCTCCACGCCATGCTCGCCGCCAACTCCGCCTTCCGCCAACTCACCCTCGCCCAGGCCAAGGTCGAAACCGTCATCGCCGAAGCCCAACGCATCCTCGACGACCGCCGCCTCCTCCGCGAACAGGCCACCGACGTCCTCACCAAGATGCGCTACAACGAAATGTTCTTCCGCCTCGACCGCAACGAAGCCCTCTCCCGCTACCAAACCGCCTTCGAACTCGCCCAGAAATACACCTACCTCGCCGCCCAGGCCTACGACTACGAAACCGGCCTCCTCACCGCCGACCCCGCCTCCGGCGAAGCCTTCATCGCCCGCATCGTCGGCGCCCGCACCCTAGGCGAATTCGCCCCCGACGGCACCCCCCTTCCCGCCTCCGACGGCGTCAAGGGCGACGGCGGCCTCGCCGCCATCCTCGCCGAACTCGACGCCGACTGGCTCGTCCTCAAACCCCGCCTCGGCATCAACAACCCCCAGAAGTACGCCACCTGGTTCTCCCTCCGCAAAGAACACTTCCGCATCTACCCCGATTCCCGCGGCGACGAAGCCTGGAAGACCGCCCTCCGCCAATGCTGGGTCGACGACCTCCGCGCCGTCCCCGAATTCACCCGCCTCTGCCAACCCCTGGCCGGCTCCGAAGCTGACGCCGAGCCCGGCCTCGTCATCCCCTTCGACTCCATGATCGCCTTCGGGCGCAACTACTTCGGCGAAGAAACCGTCGGCGGCGACTCCACCCTCGACTCCACCTGGTTCGCCACCCACATCGCCGCCGCGGGCGTCCACTTCGCCGGCTACGACGACACCTCCCTCTCCAAGACCCCGGCCGTCTACCTCGTCCCGGCCGGCGCCGACCGCTTCCGTGCCGTCGGCGACCCCGACACCGTCCTCAGCTGGAACGTCGTCGACCAAGTCATCCCGGCCCCCTACCCCATCGGCGCCACCCAACTCGACGACCCCGACTGGACCCCCCTCTACACCGGCCACACCGGCGGCGCCGACCCCGGTGCCAAGATACGCAAACACCCCTCCTTCCGCGCCTACTACGCCCCCACCAACGCCTCCCCCTCCGACACCTCCCTCGACTGCACCCGCCTCGTCGGCCGCTCCGCCTGGAACACCCGCTGGCTTCTCATCATCCCGGCCGGCTCCCTCGGCTCCGACCGCGAAACCGCCCTTTCCACCCTCGTCAACGGCCGCGACACCGACCGCGACGGCACCCCCGACACCCCCGGCATCACCGACATCCTCCTCGGCCTCAAAACCTACTCGCATTCAGGGAACTGAATGCGAAGAGAAAAGAGAACAGAGAACAACGAAAAGATGCGGAGAAATCCGATGGAAACCGAAGAAACCATCCCGAAGAGTCCCTTGCAGGAGATGAGCATGGACTTCGCCGTCCGCATCGTCACCCTTGCCCGCGAACTCCGGAGCGGCCCCAAGGAATACGCCCTGGCCGATCAAGTCCTCCGCTCTGGCACCTCCATCGGAGCCAACCTTGCCGAAGCCACATTTGCCGCCTCCCGCAAGGAATTCCTTCTCAAGTGCAAAATCGCCCTCAAAGAATGCTCCGAAACCCGCTTCTGGCTCGACCTCCTCGCCCGCGCCTCCATTTTCCCCGCCTCCCGCCTCGCCCCCCTCCGCGCCACCTGCACCGACCTCCTCCGCATGCTCGCCGCCACCTGCAAAACCACCCAAGAAAGGCTCTCCGCCCAATGAAAACAAACCTCCGCCATCTTTTCTCTTTTCACTCTTCTCTTTTCTCTGCGGCGGCCCCATCCGCCGCCCACCGCCATCTTTTCTCTTTTCACTCTTCTCTTTTCTCTGCGGCGGCCTCCGCCGCCGCTCACCGCCCTCTTTTCACTTTTCTCTTTTCACTTTTCACTCTAGCGGCGTCGGCCGCCCTCGCCGCCACACCCCTGCTTTGCAATCCATACACCTTCGTCGGAAGAATAACCGACGCTCGCGCGGCGGCTTTCGACAATCAACGCCCCGCAATCCTCTCCGCCTACAGCACGGCCGACGCCGCTGGCGCCCCCCCCACCCTCCTCGCCCGCTCCACCACCTTCTACCGCGACGACACCCCCCACAACTACCGCCTCACCATCCCCATGTCCTCCACCCCGGCCGACGGTTGTGCCCTCCAGAACGACCTCCTGGAAATCACCGCCACCGACGACGCCGGCCGCCTCTGGACCGGCGTCATCGACCCCGCGACCGTGGGCACCCCCGGCACCCTCTGCGAAGTCGACATCGTCCTCTCCGAAGACGCCGACGGCGACGGCATCGACGACGCCCTCCTCCAGGACCTCATCAACGAATGGGCGGCCTCCGACTACTACACCCCCGACACCCCCTTCGACATCCACGCCGACCCCGACGGCGACGACCTGAGCACCTTGGACGAAGCCCACCTCGGCACCGACCCCTTCAACCCCTCCGACACCCTCCAAATCGACTCCCTCGACCTGACCACCACCCCTCCCTCCCTCACCGCCTCCCTCCCCGCCGGCCACGTCTACACCCTCGAAACCACCCCCTCCCTGACGTCCCCCTGGACCCCGACCGACTTCACCTCCACACCCTCCTCCTCCCCCCGCCGCACCCTCTCCACCCCTTCCACCCCCGCCCGCACCCCCGTCACCCTCTACCTCCTCCCCACCACCAACCCCTCCCCCGCCTTCCTCCGCCTCTCCACCCGCTGACCCACCCTCCCTCCTGAAGGCGGGCTGTCAGCCCGCCCCCCCCTCCACTCTCCT
>JAFXQI010000055.1 GCA_017527155.1 Kiritimatiellia bacterium | reverse complement strand
GTTGAAGTAGGCGGGGACGGTGATGACGGCCTGGGTGATGGGCTCGCCGAGGTAGGCTTCGGCGTCGGCCTTCATCTTCTGGAGGATCATCGAGGATATCTCCGGCGGGGAGTAGGTGCGGTCGCCGACCTTGACGTGGGCGTCGCCGTTGGGGGCGCGGACGACTTCGTAGGGGATGCGGTCGAGCTCGCCCTTGACTTCGTCGTACTTGCGGCCCATGAAGCGCTTGATGGAGAAGATGGTGTTCTTGGGGTTGGTCACGGCCTGGCGCTTGGCGGCGGAGCCGACGAGGCGCTCGCCGTTCTTGGTGAACGCGACGATGGACGGCGTGGTGCGGCCGCCTTCGGCGTTGGGGATGACGGTCGGCTGGCCGCCTTCCATGATGGCCATGCAGGAATTGGTGGTTCCCAGATCGATACCGAGTACTTTGGACATGTTGTTTACCTCTTTCTGTTTAAGGGTTGCGGTTGAAATGGTTTTTCGATTTTCCTGGACGAGCTCCTTTCAACTTCGTCCGCCTGGGTACAAGCAGGAGGCGTGCCAAGTTTGGATACTGAATGCACATCTTGTTTTTAGCAAACAGGAAACAACATTTTGTTTGCATTCATCGCCATCCGATCTGTTCGGGTTGAAGGGAGGAGGTGTGTCGTATTGGCTCGGTTGTGTCACACTTTTGTCGCACGGGTGTCACACTGATTCTTGGTTCCACCCGCCAGTGCGGCCGCGCAGAAGCGTGTTCCTCTCCGCCAGGGCTGATTTCTTCCTGAGGAGTCCGGTGGAGACAGACCGGACGGAGCCGAGCGCGGTTTGGTGGGAGCAATGCGCTGGGGGGGGGCGCCTTGGGGGGAGGACAAGGGGGGAGAAAGGGGAATGTTTTTCATGAGGGGGGATAAGGAGGAAATGGAGGGGAAAATACAAGGATTTTCCTGTTTCCAAATGTACAGGGAAGCAGGGGAAAATGGGGCGGGGAGAAGGGGAGGGGTGGATGGGCGTCAGGGGGTGCGGAGGAGGGTGGAGAGGAGGGTGGGGGAGAGGGGGACGAGGGGGCGGTGGCGGAGGTGGGCTTCGGTGAGGGGGCCGATGCGGATGCGGCGGAGGCGGAGGACGCGGAGGCCGAGAGCGGACATCAGGCGGCGGATGTGGCGGTTGCGGCCCTCGCCCAGGACGAGGCGGAGGGACGGGGGATGCTTGGGGGAAGGAGGAGGGTCGTCGTGGATGGCCAGGGCGCGGAGGTGTTCGCCACGGTCGAGGATGCCGCGGAGGATGGCGCGGCGGCGGGGGGCGTCGGGTAGGTGGTCGAGCCAGACGCGGTATTCTTTTTCGGTATGGTGGGAGGGGTGGGCAAGGCGTTGGGCGAGGTCGCCGTCGTTGGTGAGGAGAATCAGGCCTTCGCTGTCGTAGTCGAGGCGGCCGACGGTGTAGAGGCGGAGGGTCTTGGGGGCGCCGACGGTCTTGGCCCAGTCGGTGATGGTCGGGCGGCCCTGGGGGTCGCGGGAGGTGCAGAGGATGCCGCGGGGTTTGTCGGCGAGATAGGTGTGGCGGGGTTCGGGGCGGACGGGACGGCCGTCGAGGGTGACGCGGTCGCGGGCGGGGTCGATGCGCAGGCCGGGCTCGGTGGCGGGGATGCCGTTGACGGCGACGCGTCCGGTGGCGAGGAGGGCGGCGGCGCCGCGGCGGGAGGCGAGTCCGGCGGCGGCGAGGAGGTTCTGGAGGCGCTCGGTGGGAACGGCGGCGTTTCCGCCGCCGCGCGGGCCCCCGGAGGGGGCGTCGGGCGCGCGGGGACGGGGGGTCACCGGCGGACCTCGGGGAAGGGGTCGGGGACGGGATCGGGGCCGGCGATGGGGGCGGCCTGGAGGGATTGGAAGAATTCGGTGCGGGTTTTCCAATGGATGGAAAAGATGGTTCCATTGGTCGGAAAGACGGGGTCGCCGGCGGCGGCGCGGGGGAAGAGGGCGCGGACTTGGCGGTGCCAGGCTTCGCGGAGGGGGGCGAGGTCGGGATCGGCGGCGGCGGCGGCGTTGCGGGCGTCGGCTTCGGCCTGGGCCATGGCGGCGGCGGCGAGGTCGTCGCGGCGGACGGGCGCGGGCAGGACAGTGCCGGGCGGGGTGAGGAGGGCGTCGCAGGCGGCCAGGAAGTCGGGCGGCGGCGGCAGGGTGAATTCGATGGGGTCGCCGCTGCGGGGATGGATGAAGCGGACGCGGCAGGCGTGGAGCATCTGGCGGGGAAGGATGTCGCGGGGGATGTCGGGGCGGGCGCGGCCGTAGGTGGTGTCGCCGCAGACGGGGTGTCCGTCGTGGGAGAAGTGGACGCGGATCTGGTGGGTGCGGCCGGTCTGGATGCGGATGCGCTGGAGGGAGGCGAGGGGGCCGGAAAGGAGGGTGGTGTGGAGGGTGAGCGCGGGGCGGCCTTCGGGGGAGACGGCCATTTTCTTGCGGGAGACGGGATGGCGGGCGATGGGGGCGTCGTAGAGGCCGCGCGCGGGCACGGGGGAGCCCCAGACGAGGGCGAGGTATTCTTTGTGGACGGTGTGCTCGGAGAACTGGTCCTTGAGGGAGCGCATGGCGGGCGCGGTCTTGGCGATGACGAGCAGGCCGCTGGTGTCTTTGTCGAGACGGTGGACGAGGCCGGGGCGGTCGGCGGCGTCCATCTGGCCGAACTCGGGGCCGAGGTAGTTCATGAGGGCGTTGGCCAGGGTTCCGTCCTCGTGGCCGGGGGCGGGATGGACGACGAGGCCGGGCTGTTTGGCGAGGATGAGGATGTCGTCGTCTTCGTAGTGGACGTCGAGGGGGATGTCCTGGGGGGGCAGGGTCTGGAGGGGCGTGGGGGGGATGATGCAGTGGATGCGGTCGCCGGCGTGGACGGTGGTCTTGTTCTCGGTGACGGGTTTGCCGTTGAGGGTGACGGCCTGTCCGGCTTCGATGAGTTTTTGCCAACGGACGCGGGAGAGTTCTTTGTAGAGGGCCGCGAGCAGGCGGTCGATGCGGTCGGCGTCGCAGGGGACGACCCATTCGAGTTCGGTGGGGACGAGGGGAAGGGAGAGGGGGGGCTCGG
>JAFXQI010000098.1 GCA_017527155.1 Kiritimatiellia bacterium | reverse complement strand
GGCGGTGGCGGCGGCGGCGACGTCGCCGTCGCCGCGCTCCCAATCGCCGACCAGGATGTCGCCGGAGGCCAGGCGCCAGGCGGCCGCGGTATCGGAGAGGGCCAGTTCGGCGTGGTCGCGGAACTCGATGCGGTCGGCATCGGCGAACGCGATGGGGGTCTCGCGGACGGGGGCGGCGGACAGGACGGAGGCGTCCGGTTCGGGCTGTTCGGGGAAGGAGAGGCGTCCGGTCAGGATGTCGCCGGCGACGGTGAAGACCGTATGGGTGCGGTCGGCGTTGCGGACGATCCGCAACAGGCGCGTGCCCGGCAGGAGGATGTCCCCGGCCTCGCCGCGCAGAGTCAGCCCGTACACGGGGAAGGGCATCGTGCGGGAGGGGGCATTCGTGGTGAAGATTTCGGCGTCCTGGGTGAACCGGAGAGTCTCGTTTGCACCGGAATGCTCTGTGGCGGAGATGGATACGACATCGGCCCACGGAACCGAGAGGTCGCGTCCGGCGGTATCGGCGATCCGGAGTTCGGCGCGCGGGAGGTAGCTGCGGACGGCGTAGGGGGCGTCCGCAAGGCGGATGACCAGCAAATCGGTCCCGGCATCGCGTTCGATGGCCGCGACGAGAGGGGTGGGCAGGCGGAAGGTCCCGGCGTCGGATTCGAGGGAGAGGACATCGTCACGCAAATCCGCGTGCAGGACGGTGCCGTTGGACAACCGGACCACCCAGGGAACGGAATGGAGGGTGCCCGCCACGGTGGCGTCGGCCGCGGGAGTCGCGAAGGCGATGGCCGCGGCATCGCCTTCCTTGTCGTCCAGCATGTCGGGCGCTTTCAGCAGGCGGCGGAATTCCCCGAAGGGGCAACGGCCGACCAGCACGTCGCCGTGCACGGTGACGATCCGGCACTCGTCGGAATCGGCGGCTTCGGCGGTGGTGGTGGCGGCGGGATAGCGGACGCTCTGGATTTCGGTCAGGGGCAGGTCGAGCGAACCGCCGGGCAGGCGGAGGCGGACGGTGCCGTTGCGGAAAGGTACGGCGAGGGCGCCGCCGCGGGCCAGGACGAGCCGCGCGCCGATGTCCTGTACCGGTTGGCGAGGCGGCAGCGGCGCCTCGGCGGCGAAGGCCGTGGCTCCGCCCATCCAGATGCCCAGAATCAGTCCAAAGCAAAAACGTTTCGTGTTCATGGGGCAGGACTCTCCCAAATAACGGTCCGTCATTCAATCCAAAAGCGTGCCGCCCATCCGGTCGGCGGCGGCGGGTTTTTTCCCCGTCAGCGGGGGCGCATGGAGGCGAGGAGTTCCCCGGGCGTGCAGCTGGCGGTGCCGAGCTTGCCGACGACCACGCCGGCCGCGATGTTCGCCAGCTGGACGGCTTCGCCGAAGGTCGCACCGGCCGCCAGCGCCGTCACGCACGCGGCGATGACGGTGTCGCCGGCTCCGCTGACGTCGTAGACTTCGCGGGCGCGGGTCTGTACGTGCTGGGGGGGGCGGCCGGCCGTCAGGAGCAGGACGCCCTGGGGGCCCAGGGTGATGGCGAGATGTTTGGCTTCCCACTTCTCCATCAGGATCGCGCCCGCGCGGAGCAGCGTCTTGTCCGTCAGCGGGTTTTCGCGCACGCCCGGCTCGGAGAGGCCCGCGATGGCGAGCGCTTCCTTGCGGTTCGGGGTCGCGACGGTGATGCCGCGGATGTCGAGTTCGCGGCCTTCCTTCGGATCGAGGCCCACCGGTATGCCGCGCTTGGCCGCGGCGGAGAGAATCAGGTCCACCACCGGCTGGGCGATGGCTCCCTTGCCGTAGTCTTCGATGATCACCCCGTCCGCCTTCTCCAGCTCCAGCGCCAGCATCGCCAGGAATTTCTCCTGCTGGCGGGGCGTCCATTCGGCCGGCTTCTCGAAATCCACGCGCACCACCTGCTGCTGCTCGGCGATGATGCGCTCCTTGACGATGGTCCGCGCACCCGCGAACATCAGCGCGCATTCGGTCTCCGCTCCCGCCTGCTTGAGGAGCCAGCGCAGTTCGACGCCTTCGGGGTCCTTGCCGAGGAGACCCGCGATGGACGCGGAAGCGCCGAGAGTGCGGATGTTGCAGGCGACGTTGCTCGCGCCGCCCGGCATCGACGTCTCGCGGGAGACGCGGACGACCGGCACCGGCGCCTCGGGGGAGATGCGCGTGACGTGGCCGTACACGAAACGGTCCAGCATCAGATCGCCGACCACCAGGATGCGCTGGTGCTTGAACGCGTCCAGCAGGGCGACCACTCGTTTGCGGGTTATGTTCATGGGTGTTCCTCGCTTTCCCGCCATAGTGCCAGTCCCGCGGTCCGATTGCCAGCGAAAGTTTGCGGGGAGAAAGGGGGATGGAAGGCGGGATTTTTCATGTGGGGGAGGATGGGGGAAAACATGGGGAATCATCTGTGTTTTCCATAATCCCGCGAGTAGTTTCGGGAGGGCGGGGCGGGGGCGGAACGAGGAGGTTGCGGGCGGGCGGGGAGCGGGTATACTGCGGGGCATGAAGATTCTGGTTTGCAGTTGGAACTATCCGCCGGTGGTGGGCGGGATCGAACAGGTGGCGCAGCAGACGGCCCTGGGGTTGCACCGTCTGGGCCACGAGGTGACGGTGCTGGCGGCGGCGCTGCCGGAGGGGGCGGCGGAGGTGCCGGGGGACGGCGTCGAGGTGGTGCGCGCGGCGAAGAAGGGGATTCCGCGCTTCCTGCTCCACGCGGTGCGGGAAGGCGCGCGGCGGATCAAGCGGGAGCGGCCGGACTGGATTTTCTGCACGAGCCTGACGTCGGCGCCGGCGGGGTGGATTCTCTCGAAGCGGTTCGGGGTCCCGTATGCGGTGATCGCGTACGGATCGGATCTGGTGCTGGAGTCGCGGGTCTACCAGACGGCGATCCGTCCGCTCCTGCGCGGGGCGCGCCGGGTGTTCCCCATCAGCCGCAAGACCACGGAGCTGCTGCTGGGGAAGGGCGTGAAGGAGGAACGGGTGCGGCTGGTATGCCCCGGGGTGGTGGAGGCACCGGCGGCGGAAGGGGAGGCGTCGGCGAAGATGAAGGCGTTGGCGGCGGAAGCGGCGGGCAAGCCGGTGCTGCTGTCGGTGGGGCGTCTGGTGAAGCGAAAGGGGGTGCTGGAGTTCATCCGCGGCGTGATGCCGCGGGTGCGGGCGGCGCTGCCGGACGCGCAGTACTGGGTGGTCGGCGGCGAACCGGGGGCGTCGCTCATCCACCGCGAACGCATCGGCGGGGCGCTGGAGGCGGCGATACGGGAGACGGGGCAGGAGGCGTCGGTGAAGCTGCTGGGGCGGTTGCCGGACGCGGACCTGGAGGCGGCGTACGCGGCGTCGAAGCTGTTCGTGTTCCCCTGCCTGGACATTCCGCACGACATCGAGGGGTTCGGCATCGTGGTGCTGGAGGCGGCGCTCAAGCGGGTGCCGTCGGTGGCGACGCGGTGCGGCGGAATCCCGGACGCGGTGGAGGAGGGCGAGACGGGGGTGCTGGTGCCGCCGGGCGACCCGGAGGCGATGGCGGACGCCATCGTGTCGTTGCTGAAGGACCCGGGGCGGCTCGCGCGGATGGGCGAGGCCGGGGAACGCCGGGCGCGGGAAGTGTTCAACTGGGGGGCGGTGTCGGCGCGGTACGCGGCGGCGCTGGAGGAGGCGTTGGGAGAGGGGTAGGGTGAGGCGGGGGAGGCGTGGGGGGGAGGGGAGGAGGGAGGGTAGGGCGAGCTCTCCGAGCGAGCCGGATGGAGGGACATGTGGAGGGGAAAACGAGCGGCTCGCACGGAGTGCTCGCCCCACCGCCTGGGGGGGGGGGCAGCAACGGCGGCTCGCACGGAGTGCTCGCCCCACCAGTATGAGTTCCGTCAAGAATTGATCTTGGATTCTTTTTCCTTGGATTGGATTCCTTGAGGCGATTCAGAAGCGGATTTGCCTTCTTTCGCTTGCATTGTACGAAGATGTTCG
>JAFXQI010000097.1 GCA_017527155.1 Kiritimatiellia bacterium | reverse complement strand
TTGGAGCGGGTCGAGAAATACCGTGGTCGCCCCGTGACAGGGGCCTGGCAGGGCGAGCACTCCGTGCGAGCCGCAGAGGCGCAAGGAACGGCTCGCTCGGAGAGCTCGCCCCACCAGTCTGGAAGGCGAAACAGGAGCTGCACTGTTTCTTGAACCGCTCTGAAGCGCTCGAGCGCAGGCATCGGACCCGTCGGAGTTTTGTCTCCCTTCCCAAGGCGGCCACGCTTTTGGGAACCCGCGCTAGCGGCCGTCGTTCAGGCGGACGGCGACGGGGAGGTGGTCGGAGAAGCCGCCGCGGTAGCGGCCTTCTCCCTGGAAGGTGGGGATCGGGACGCCCTTCCGCCAGCCGTGGCGCTCCAGCATGCAGGGGGGACGGACGATTTCGAAGCTTGCGGGGTCGCACACGAGGGGGGAGGCGGGGTGGAGCAGCGGGGCGCTGGCGAGGATCTGGTCGAGCATTTTCCATTCCTTGCGGCCGCGGGCGCAGTAGGCATGGGTGCCCTGTCCGGCGCGGGAGAGCGGCTGGGAGAGGTTGTAGAGGGTGTCGGCCTTGGCGGATTTGGCCGGCGGCGCGCCCGCGGGCGGCGGCGGCAGGGCGCGGAGGGTTTCGGCGATGGAGGCGTCTTCGGGCGTGTCGTTGAAGTCGCCGAACGCGAGGACCGCCGCCGAGGGCTCGCGGCGGCGCAGGGCTTCGATTTCGCGGCGCAGGACGCGCGCGGCCGCCCTGCGCTGGGGGATGCTTTCTTCGACGCCGATGCCGCGCGAGGGCCAGTGGTTGACGAAGCAGTGCAGCCGCGCGCCGCCGCGTGCGGCGAGGGTGACGTGCAGGATGACGCGCGTGAGCGGGGCGGGACGGGGCACGCGGTGGGTCTCGGTGCCGACGCACGTGAAGCGGCGCCGGTCGTAGAGGAGGGCGACGTCGATGCCGCGGCGGTCGGGGGATTCGCCGTAGGCGTAGGCGTAGTCGCGGCCCCGGAGGCGCCCGATGAGGTCCTCGACCAGGGCCGGGGTTTCGATTTCGACCAGACCGAGGATGTCCGGCCCCTTGGAGCCGTTCATGCAGCGGATGACCTGGGCGATGTGGGAGAGTTTCTGTTCCAGGCGCTCGGAGGTCCAGCGGGTGGAGGGGTCGCCGGCGAGGAATTCGTCGTCGCCGGGCTTGCGGGGGTCGTCCCGGTTGTCGAAGAGGTTTTCGACGTTCCACGATGCGACGTAGTAGGTGGAGGAGGCGGCGGCCTCGAGGCTGATCTTGCCGGCCTTTGGCGCGGAGGGCGCGGAAGGTTTGGAAGGCGCGGCCTCCGGTGCGCCGTCGCCGGTTCCGCGCTGGCCGGAGGGGGAAGGCGCGGGATCGGGCGGGGCGGCGGGGGCGGCTTCGTCCTCGTCGACTTCGATCCAGTCGGGGGGCGCGGAGGCGTCGCCGAAGTCGTCGGAACAGAAGAGGAGAAAGAGGTCTTCGAGCACGGCGGTGACGGCGTTGACGGCACCGGTGCGGGCGCCCGTCTTGGAATCGGCGGCGAGCAAGCCCGCCAGGACGGCCACGGCCACGGTGACCAACGGCTTCCACGACCGCAGCCGGGGCGGCAGGCGCAGGCGGTTGTTGCGGCGTCCGGTCATGAGCGGCTTGGGGATGGAAGAAAACGTCTGGACATGTCAAATGCGCGGCCCGTTGCCCGCCGTGCGGTCCACGGCCGATTCCGGTATTGGCCGAAAGCATCTTCGAGTATCGGAAGGCGGTGCCCGCTGTCAAGGCGATTTCCCCGGCGGGCGATTTCCCCGGGCCCAAGAACGTGTTGCGAGGTTGGATGAAGGTTCAGAAGAGGGGGCGTTGATTCCACCCGACGGCGGGGGCGCCGTCGCTCTCCCGCATTCCTGTGCCCTGTTTGCGTCCCGCCCGCTCTCCATTCGCCGGGGCGCGGCAGGATGCCGCACCTCCGGAAGTGGCGCGGGAGTTTTCCACAAGTGTTGCGGAACTGCCGGAGGTGCGGCTTCCTGCCGTGCCGCTTGGATGTGAGATTACAGAAAACATTGGTGTTTTCGGATGTTTTCCGCTTCCCGTCCCGCTTTTGCGGGCATCGCGGTCTTGGCGCGAGGCAACAAAAGCGGTGGATCGTTCCCGGGAAAGCGGGCGGACCGCCCGCGAGCCGCAACCCTCCCGTCAGTAGAAGCGCGGGAAGGCGGGCCCCGCAGGCCAGGGCGGGGCCGGGGCGTGGCTGCCCCAGAGCTTGTCGTGGAAGTCGTGCCGCGCTCCCGGAGTCGCCCAGAGGGCGGGCCATCCGCCGAGCGCGCCCGCGAGGGCGGTCCAGAGCGTCCAGGCCGTCTGCGCGGGCCGGTAGCGGCGGGGATCGGCGACGCGGAAGCGCAGTCCGCGGCGCGGCTCCCCCTTCGCGTCGGTGTAGGCGGCGGGCGCGATTTCCAGTCCGGGCTGGGATGGCATCCCCAGTCCCGCGAGATCGACCGCCTCCGTACCGGCGCGCAGGAAGGCCAGCGGCGTCCCCCGCGCGTGGTCCACCAGCGGCAGCGCCTCGAAGAAGACGTTCAGCGGGAACGCCAGCGCGTTGTCGAGGGAGACGATGGCCGGGGAGGGCGCGTGCCAGACGGGGAACATCTCTTCCAGCGCCATGCCGCGCGAGAGCCCTTCGCAGCGGGCGATGCGCAGGTCGAGGGCGTGCAATCCGAGGGTCTCCTTGAGGAAGGCGGCCAGCTCGCCCGGCGTCATGCCGTGGCAGAAGGGGGTGGGCAGGAAACCGACGAACGACTCGCAGTCGGCCGACAGCATGGGGCCGTCGGGCGGCGTGAGCATGAGCGGGTCGGGGCGGTCGGCGACGACGAGGGTCTTGCCGGCCGCGGCGCACGCTTCCATGAGCAGGCGGAGGGTGGAGCCGTAGGTGTAGGCGCGGCAGGCGATGGTCTGGAGGTCGAACACGACGGCGTCCAGCGGGGCCAGCATCTCCGGGGTGGGCGCGCGGGTGGCGCCGTAGAGGGAGTGGATGGGAATGTCCCAGTCGGGATGCCGGGCGGCGTCGACGGGCTCGCCGGGGCCGCCGCGGCCGTAGAAACCGTGTTCGGGGCCGAAGAGGGCGGCGAGCCGGACGCCGCGGCGGTGGAGGTGGTCGGCGGCGTGTTCGCCGTCGGCGGTCCGGCTGGCGGGATGGGCGACGAGACCGGTGCGGGCGCCGCGGAGCCAGTCGGCGGGGATGCATTCGATGCCGGGGCGGACGCGCGGCGGGGAAATGGGGGACGGGGGCATGGGGAAATCCTTTCGGGGACGCATGGTAGCGGGGGGCGGGGCGCGGGCGCAAGGGGGATTTTCCATGGGCGGCGGAAGGGGGGCGGAACGGGCGGAATGCGGGGGAAATAGAATAATCTCAAACATGCCGGAGGCGGGGAGGGGGGGGCGGGACGGGCGGCGGCGGCGGGGCGAAAAGGCGGAAGGACGGTTTTCGTTCTGGACAAACACGCGGGAATGGGGGAAAGTGGAAGGCAAATCGGTTTGCGGGCCGGGAACGGCCGGCACAGGAGAACCCCACAACGGCAGGTGCGATCATGGCAGACGAAAAAGCGGCGAAGAAAACGGAAAACAAGGCAGCCAGCGTCTCGACGGACGCGAACATCTGGATACAGCTGGTCGGCGCCCTCTTGCTGACGGCGCTTTTCGCCGCGGGCCTGAGCTTCGCCAACAAGGCCATCAACCCCGAGCAGTACGACGAAACCGGCCACGTCATCGTCCAGGAGTCGTACCCCATGCCGCTCCTCCGCTACATCAACGGCCTGATCAACGAACGCGGTCCCGTCCAATGGGCCGAAGTGTACTGCTTCTTCGTCGTCGTCCTCTTCATCTTCCTCAAGCTCGGCATCCTCAAGAAGCAGAACATCTACCTCGCCTCCGCCGGCTCCGACATCGGCGACGTCAACATGGACAACGACGAGGAACTCGTCGGCCTCCGCAAGAAAATCCACGACGAGAAGTGGAACCTGCGGAGCATCCTGATGGGCCGCTTCGACAAGGGCATCGAGCTGTGGCTGGCGACGAAGGACGTCGGCCGCGTGAGTACCTGGGCCGGCACGGAAAGCGCGCGCGACAACGGCATGTCCGACCTGACCTTCACCCTCTCCCGCACGATGATCTGGGCCATCCCGATTTTCGGGTTCATCGGGACGGTGCAGGGCCTGAGCTCCGCCGTCGGCGGGTTCGCCGACTTCCTGTCCGGCGCCGCCGAACTGAGCGCCATCAAAGGCGCCATCGCCGACGTCACGATCGGTCTGGGCGTCGCGTTCGACACGACGTTCCTGGCGCTGGTGCTGGTCATGATCGTCCAGTTCCCGCTGACGTCGATCATGCGCCGCGAAGTGACGCTCTTCAGCGACGTGGACGTCTACCTCGACGAACACTTCCTCTCGCGCCTGCCTTCCGCGGGCCAGCAGGCGGTCGTCATCGAGAACCTGGAAGACTCCATCGAGGCGGCCTTCCGCCGCTACATCCCCGACCCGGACCGCTACGAGGAAGTCTTCACCGACTCCATCGAGAAGGCCGGCGACGTCGTCCAGAAGCAGTTCGAGTCCTTCACCGCCAAGTACGTCGAAGCCCGCAAGACGGCGACCGACAACGAAGTCAAGGCCCTCTCCGAGGCCATGGAACACGCCCACGTGCAGGCGATGAAGCTGGCGCAGGAATACTCCCACAGCGCCGACGGCATCCGCGACTCCCTCCAGGCCAGCCTCGAAAAGGCGGCCCAGGCGGCGGCGGGCGTCTCCCAGCAGGTCTCGACCATCACCGACCTCGGCGGCCAGATCCGCGACCTCCTGCAGGTCGAGAAGGCGATGGAGAAGTCGCTCTCCGGCATCGCCCAGGCCGACAGCTTCCAGAAGACCCTCGCCCAGCTGCGCGAACACCTGCAGAACACCGACGAGTTCTGCCGCAAGATGAGCAAGCCGCGGGTCATCACCTTCCGCGAAGAAGCCGTTTGACGCGCTCCGGCGGGAAGCGGACCCATGCGGACGACTTCGGCAAACCTCCTGCGGACGGCGGCGGCCGCGCTGTTGCTGCTCCCGGCGGCGGTGCTGGCGCAGCAGAACCCGATGTCGGTCAGGAACCTGGCCGACGGCCTCCCCGGCGCCTACGGCGTCGCGCGCCATCCCGACGGCACGGTCTACGTCTCGCAGCTCGACGCCGGACAGATCGTGGCCATCCGCGACGGCCGTTCCACCCCCGCGCTGGCGGACGGATGGAAAGTATCGGAGGACCTCCCCCGCTGGGCGATCAAGGAAGACGTCCCCCTTTCCAAATGGATGGAGGCCAAACTCAACCGCCCCGGCCCGATGACCATCTCGACCAACGGCACGATCTACGTCGCCGAGCAGGTTCCGAACGGCCGCATCCTGTCCTTCCCGCCCAACCCCGAAACCGGCGCCTACGACACGGCGGTGTGCATCCCGGTCCCGTGGCTGGAGCAGCAGTTCCAGTGGTACGACCTCTTCGTCGACACCTACGACCGCCTCTACGTCGCCGGCATGGACGAAGTCGGTCCCGACTTCATGAAGTTCGGCTCCGCCCTCGTCCGCGACCAGGAAGGCGACTGGTGGGTGATGGACTTCGGCCCCTTCGCCCGCTTCAACACCTTCGCCCTCTCCGCCAAGCAGGACGCGATGCTCCTCGGCGACAAATCCCACGGCAACATCTCCTGGTGGGAAGTCAACCGCCACATCATGATGGGCGGCAGCGCGGAAGCCGCCGGACGCTCCACCCTCCAGTCCCTCGCCTACTACCCCGACGGCTCCTTCGTCATCGGACAGATCGACGGACCGGGCGCCGCGAGCGTCGTGCGCATGGACCCCTTCTCCGGCCAGCAGGTGCCGCTCGTATCCAACCTCAAGTCGCTGGGCGACATCGAGATGGACCGCGTCAAAGGCTGCCTGTACATCACCGATCCCGACGCCGGCCGCGTCATCGAAGCCTCCCCGAACCCCGCGATGGCCTACAACGAAGTCGCCATCCGCCAGATCGTCCGCTCCATCGAAGGCATGAGCGGCGTCGCCAGCGAAGCCCCCGCCTTCCTCAACACCTTCTTCGACCGCCTCCAGGACGCCGCCAAGGACCTGCTCCCCGACGAAGACGCCACCCACTCCGTCCAGTTCACCCTCTCCGACATCGCCGGCAAGATGCCGATCGTCGCCGGCCGCGTCCAGACCGTCATGAACGTCGAAGGCGCCGAGACCGACCCCATCGACACCCTCGAATTCTTCCTCCTCTTCCCTTCCAAGATCGTCATGACCGAGGACTCCGCGACGCCGTCCCTGAGCTTCTTCTCCCTCAAGCGCAAGAGCGGGAAGATCGAGCAGACCAAGCCGATCTTCAAGAACGAAGTCGGCGTCTACCGCATGTCCGGCACCAACATCTTCAAGGTCGGGACCAGCGGCGGCGGCCTCTACGTTCCCGTCGTCACCTGCGGCCTCAAATCCGTCGACGAAGGCATCCACGTCGATCTCGCCTTCCTCGGCACCGGCGTCTACGACGACTACTACCTCTCCCTCTTCCAGGGCCCCATGCAGCAGACCGCGACCCTCGTCGTCAATGCCGACGGCTCCGGCACCAACGACGCCGCCACCGTCACCTACGAAGCCACCTTCATGGAAGAAGCCACCATCGAAGGCCTCAAGGGCAAGAGCCAGGAAAAGATGTCCAACCTCCTGATTTCCGGCTTCAGCGGCGGCGGGGCCGGCGCCAACCGCTCCGTCGGCTGGCTGCGCCTCGGCAAATTCCCCGCGCAGGCCACCGTCTCCTACGGCGACAGCGACACCGGCGTTTCCCTCGCCGGCGCCGGCGGCCTCAAGGACGTCCTCGACAAGAAGGAACTCGAACTCCGCCAGTCCGCCGCCGACGAAGTCACCGGCGGCGACGACGAAGGCGGCCTCGCCGTGCCCGAAGACCTGCTGCCCGGCGGCGCCGCCGCCGCTCCCGCTCCCGAGGAGACCGCCCCGTGAAAGACTCCTCCGTAGACACCAGCGGATTCCAGAACATCGTGCTGATGCTCATCGGCGTCCTCATGGTGATGCTGATTTCCAACGTCGTCACCATCATTTCCAACCCCGACAACATCAAGATCGGCGCCCTCGTCACCGGCGGCGTCTACGGCGAAGACGAGACCAAGAACGTCGCCATGCCCAAATTCCAGAACATGCGGCAGGACCCCGTCTACATCGACGTCGAAGCCAACCGCATGATCATCTACGAGCCCCCTTCCCGTCCCTACGAAGTCCTCGCCCGCGAAATGCTGCTCCCCGGCAACGACTTCGACGTCTTCCTCGACTGGATCGAAGCCCGCAAGACCTCCCGCTACGTCGTCCTCCTCCTCCGTCCCGGCTCCGCCAAATTCCAGCGCCGCCTCCGCCAGATCTGCCGCGAGCGCGGCATCGACGTCGGCTTCGAGCCCTGGGACGTCGGCCGCACCATCGACATCGCCGGCGCCGCCCAGGGCGCCCTCCGCATCCGGCCCGCCCGCACCACCCTCGAGGCCGAGGGCATCGATCCCGACATGTTCTGGCGCCTGCAGGGCGTCGAAGGCGCCACCGCCGGCGGCGTGGCCGAAGGCGAAGAAGGCGAAGAAGGCGAAGGCGGCGGCGAACTCGGGGGCGACGACCTGGACGATATCGACGACGCGCTCGAAGATGCCACCGAAACCACCGGGGAAGGAGCATAGCCATGGCCGCAAAAGGTCCCTCCATGGATTTGAGTTCCTTCCAGGACATCATGACGTGCATCCTGGGGATCCTGATCCTGATCATCTTGCTGACCGGCATCGACGCCTCCCAGATCACCGTCCTCGTCGCCACGCCGAAGGAAGACTCCGCCGACGACAAGACGCCCGCCTTCTTCGAGTGCCGCCACAACCAGCTCTTCTACATCTCCCTGAAGGAACTCGGCGAAATCTGCGACAAGAAGACCGAAGTCCTCAAGGACCTCTCCCAGGGCAACGAAGCCGAATTCCTCAAGCAGGCCGCCCAGTCCATCCTTTCCTACAACGGCTTCAACCTCGACTACACCTACGCCCTGATGGGCCGCTACGTCCTCACGCCCGACCCCGAGGCCGAAGGCTACAAGATGGAGAACTATCCCACCGAAGACGAGACCATGTGGTTCGGCTCCAAGCTCGCCGCCCTCAAGCCCGACACCGCCTTCATCTGCTTCTTCGTCCGTCCCGACAGCTTCAACATCTTCCAGAAAGCGCGCGGCATCGCCTGGCTGCGCGGCTTCAACGTCGCCTGCGAACTCCAGGACGCCTCCAACCCGATCATCATCGGCCCCGGCGGCGAACGCGTCCTCCAGCAGTAGCCCCCGCCGCCCCGGAAAAAGTTTTCCAACCATTGGAAAACTTTTTTCCAATGGTTGGAAAAATTGCGCCCGTTTTTCCAATGATTGGAAAAATCTTTTGCCGTTTTTCCAATGATTGGAAAAAATTTTTGCTGATTTTCCAATGATTGGAAAAAAAGTTTCCAATGGTTGGAAAACGCCCCGTTCGCACACCCCCGTCCCCGTGGTGCCGCTGGGGGAATCCAGCGGATGCAAGGTGCACGGCGGCGAAGGGACTCGCCGCCCTGCCAGCCGTAGCAGAACGGTTTTCCGGGGCCCTTTTCCGGCGTGCGAAAAAAAATGCGGGGAGGCGCGTAAGATTTCCGGGGAAGGAGGGAATATCCAGTAGAGAGCATGGGGTTCCGGCGGGTGCCGGGGACCAGGTTCGGGAACATCCAACTGGAGTTTCTGCGTGGGAACAAGCGATTTCGAAACCGACGAGACCCGGGGTCTGGAACGGCGCAGGGAAGAACTGCTCCATCTCCTGCTGCAACGCGACGGGGAAAAGGCGTCGGACGGTTTCCGTGCGGACCGCATGGAAGAAGAGGTGCGGGAGATCGACAGGCGACTGGAGGCCTTGAGGCGCGCCAGCGCCGGAGGGGCCTTGGAATCGCGCCGGACGGACGAGGACGATCTGCTGCGCCAGGAGCGCTTGCGGTAAGGGGACGGCCATGCCCGGCACGCCGCACGGAAACGCCCAGTGGGCCGCGGACGCAGGTCGGCTATTCGCAGAACGAGCAGTTCTCGTCGCGCGGGTTCCACGCCGACGTCACGACCGGCACGACGGCCAACAAGGTCGCGGGCGAGCTGGTCCGGGCCTCGGAGGTCTTGCGGGCGGACAACGCCATCATCTTCCATTTCTGCCAGGGAACGTTCCCGTTCCTTTGCGAGAAAATCAGGTACTACGAGGACAGGCCGTTCGCCGAACGGCAATTCCGCTGAACGACAACCCCCCACAACCAAGGAGCACGGCATGCCGGGAAAATTATCGGACGAAGACAGGGAAGCGCTGGAGAGCGACGCAAGAAAGGAGCAGGGAGCCCAGGAGGAAGTCCGGCGGAAGGAGGCGGAGCTGAAGGAGGTCGACGCCCGGATGGAATCCGCGCGGGCCAAGCAGAAGGAGATGCAGGACGCCCGGACGGAGATCGACGGAAAAGAGCGGAACGGCGAACTCACGAAGGAACAGGCCGGGGCCGCCCGGAAGAATTGCGACGAGAACGAGGTCCGCTACATCCAGGAGGAACAGGCATTGAAAGAAGAACGTGAAACCAAAGCGAAGGAATTGGAGGAGGTCCGGCGGAAGGCGGAGCGGGAGGCAAACGAACGGAACCAGGAACGGGAGCGGTCGAGATGAGCATCACGGAAAAAGCCGAAGACGGGGTGGCGCGCCTGGGCGTGGTGGCGCTGGTCGTCATCCTGATCGTCATGCTGCTGGTGTACATCGCGTCGTTCGCCGCGCTGGCCGCCGTCGTGGTGGGGCTGGTCTGGGGAATCGCCAAGTACCTGATGTGCCTCCATGCGCACCGCACCATCATCGGCAACATCAAGCACCGGCATGGTCCCGGCGCGTTCGGGGAACTGTGCCGGGCGCACTACTCGGTGGTCGAAGACGCCGATCTCCAGATGGACATCTGGCTGAACAAGGGCATCGGGAACTACGTGGCGCCGGGGGACGACGCGCCGCCCTCGTCCTCCTACGGGTTCGTCCGCTTCGCCAGCTGGCCGTTCGTGATCCGGTGGATTCCGTGCATCGCGTACCTGATGTTCACGGCGTTCCTGCGGGTCGGCTTCCTGGTTTGCTTCGCGTTCGCGGCGGCCAAGTTCGGCCTCTGCTGGATCGGGACGAAGCTCTCGGGGCGGAGCGGCGGGACGAAGGAGGAGGCGTATCCATGAGCGTGGACGAATCCGAAGGGCGTGAAAACGCCGGAGAACGCGCCGGCGCGATGCCGGCGGAAGCCGCCGGAGGCGGGGCCGGCATTCCCGGCGACGGCCAGCCGGAGCCGGAAGCCGCGGGCGGAACGGAAACGCGCGTTCCGGACGGCGGTCCGCCGCTGGCGCTGGCCGAAGCGCTGGCCGCGGCGCTGGAGCCGGTCCGGCAGGACGTGCGGGCGGCAACGGAGGCGGCGGCGCGGGCGGAGGCAGCGGCCACGAAGGCGCTCGACCTGTACGCGCTCATGACCGAGCAGCGGAACCGGGCGACGCTCCTCTTGACCAAGCACGTCGAAATGTACGGGCGGATCAAGGGGCTGGCCGACCTCTGCCGCCAGACCATCCCGGACGACGGCTCCGCCGCCCCCGGTTTCAAGAGCATCCTCGTCCGGAGCCGCAACCTGGAGAAAGCCGCCGGGAGGACCCTCGCGTCGTTCGGCGCCGTCCCGGTGTGGCCGGAGCGGGGCGACGCCTTCGACGAGACGCGGCACCGCATCGTGGCGGAAACCCCGCCGGAGGGCGCCGGCGACGCGCCCGGCTCCATCGCGGAATGCCTGAAAATGGGCCTCGTCCGCGACGGAATCGTCGCCGCTGCGGCGGAAGTCGTCGTTTTCGGCGCGGAACCGCCCCCGCCGCCGCAACCCACCCAACCCCAACCCAATTGAACCCCAAACCAACAGGAGAACAACCATGGCAACATTCGGAATCGACCTCGGAACCACCTTTTCGTGCATCGCGCGCTACGACGACGCCCACGACCGGGTGGAAGTCCTGCCCAACACGGAAGGGCGGAACATCACGCCGTCCGTCGTGTTCGTGAAAGACGACGACAATTTCGCCGTCGGCGAGACGGCCCTCAACCAGCTCAAGGGGCCGAACGCGCGGCAGGTCATCGCGTTCGCCAAGCGGCTGCTGGCCGACGACGTGCTTTGCGAGAAGAACGAGTTCCCCAACTACCCCGTCTTCCGGGGGGCGAAACTCAACCCGACCACCGTCTCGTCCATGGTTCTCAAGAAACTCACGGGCTTGAACGAAAACGTCCAGAACATCGTCAAGGGCGGGAGCACGGACGTGGTCATCACGTTCCCCGCGTACTTCTCGCAGTCGGCGCGGCAGCGGACGCGCGAGGCGGGGGAGAACGCGGGACTGAACGTCGTGGGCATGATCGAGGAACCCATCGCCGCCGCGCTCTCGTACGGCTTCGGCGAAAAGACGAAGAACCAGACGGTCCTCGTGTACGACCTCGGCGGGGGGACGTTCGACATCACGGTCATCCGGTTCGGCGCGGACGGAACGCCGGCCGTCCTGAAAAAGGACGGCGACCCGATGAAGGGCGGCGTCGACTGGGACAACGCATTCGCGTTCCACATCTGGAACAAATACATCCTCGACAATCCGCAGAACGTGCAGCTGACGCTGGAAGACTTCAAGAACCCCGACACCGCGGATTTGGCGAAACTGCGCAAGATCAACGCGTTCCGGTCGTTCGCCCAGAAGGCGAAGCACGAGCTGACGGAGCTGGATTCGGTCGACGTGGAGTGCGACGCCGACGGCAATCTGGTGACCGTGACGCTGGACGAGTTCGACGACGTGACCAGCGACCTGCTCAACTCCACGCTCGGCCCCGTCGACGACCTGATCGCCGATGCCGGGGAAATCGAACGGGTATTGCTGGTGGGCGGATCGTCCCGGATGCGGCAGGTCAAGGCCGGGCTGGAAGAGAATTTCCCGCAGTTCAAAGGGAAAATCGAAATGTGCGACCCGGACCAGGCCGTGGCGAAAGGGGCGGCGCTGTACGCGGCCGCGCAGGTGGCGAAGAAGAGCGGCGAGCCGCGCAAGGGGCCCTCCATCGGGGCCGGTTTCAAGAACATCTCCTCCAAGTCGTACGGCATCGCGTGCTACCGGTTCGACGACGTGTTCCACGTCAGCAACCTCATCGACGCCGGGGCCGAGCTGCCGGCCGTCGGCGAAGAAACGTTCACCACGCGCGAAAACGGGCAGACGTGCATCGCCGTCGACGTGTACGAGTCGGACGCGAAGAACGAAATCGCGCCGGACGGCACGAACATGGGCATTTCCATCGAGAAGGCCAAGAAAGTGTCCCAGGACGCCCACGCGGACTTCGACCATCCGGTGCCGCAGGGGACGCCCGTCGGGGTGCGGTTCGAACTGAGCGAGTCCGGCGAACTGCACATCGTCGCGAAGCCGCAGGGCGGGAGAGTGCTGGACTTCAAGCTCCAGCTGAAGGGGACGGGCAAGGGCAACCGCATCTGACGGGCGCGGGCGCGGAC
The DNA here is from genome assembly GCA_017527155.1 of Kiritimatiellia bacterium. Taxonomy (GTDB): domain Bacteria; phylum Verrucomicrobiota; class Kiritimatiellia; order CAIQIC01; family Lenti-01; genus CACXEY01. The sequence goes on along the minus strand of JAFXQI010000097.1, from coordinate 2,777 downwards.
ACCGCCGCCAAGGAGAACGCACATGGCAAACGACAAGCAATCGCTGGCGAACTACGAGGCCATCCTCTGGCTTTGGGACGCATCGGATCAGGAGAGAGTGCAATTCCTCGCATCGCTCGAGCGGGATCAGCGGATCCAGTTCTGCGACGTGTTGCGCGACGTCCTGAACAACCCCTGGGAAGGCCGCAGCGCCATCAAACTCACGAAGCTCAACAAGCTGCTCGGGCAGAACGTCGACCGCATCAAGAAGCAGGTCCAGTTCAGCGGGGACCGGACGCCCGAGCTGGACGAGGCGCAGCTGTTCCGGCTGCTGCACGACTACCTGGTGCTGAACCACGACGGGACGAGACGGCTGACGGAACTCGGGCGGCAAAGCCTCGAGAAGCTCCTGGAGGCGGTCAATGCCGAATTCGAAACCTACTACGACCGGGACGAGTCGCATCCGGACCTCATGTGGAACGGCTTCCAGAACGACACGCTGTTTCCGGGGGCGGGGGCGGCCAAGACGCAGGTCGAGCCGACGGACTACGGCGAACTGAACGCGAAAATCGCCAACTACTACTATCCCGCGGGGGGCGGCACGCCGCCGCCGGGGGACGCCGGGGAGGGACGGGACGAAGAGGACGACGGCCGCGACGGGCGCGGGGAAGACCGCGGCGGCGGCGCGCCGGTCCCCAAGGGGTTGTGGGTGCTGTATCTGCCGTTCTTCCTCGGATACACCTCCATCGCACTCTACTACGGATTCGCCCGGAACAACGGCCTGCTCGGGCTGGCGCTGGTGCTGGGAACCGCGTTCGCCGCCGTCAAGTGGTACAACGTGGTCCGCTTCGCGGTGCGCGGCTGGGCGGCGCTCCTCCAGGGCGCCTGGATCGTGTACCTCCTCCTCGCCGGGGGCGCGGATGCCTTCCGTCCGCTCGCCATCGCCAATCTCGTCTGGCCCGTCGGGGCGTTCTGGCTTCTCGCCCGCGGCCTCCACCGGCAGAAGAAGTTCGCCGCCGTCTGGACCGGCGTCCTCTCCCTTGTCTGCGCCGCCGCCGTCGCCGGGGTCGTCCTGTCCCCGCGCGCCGGGGACGGCGACGGCGACGGCTGGGAGGACGACCACGACGCCTTCCCGGCGGCGTTCGACACGCCGGACGGCGCTCCGTCCGGCGCCGCCGCGTACGGCGCCGCGGAAGCCATCCCCTCCGCTCCGCCCGCGGAAGACGGGCCACACATCGAAAAACTGCGCGCCGAACCCGGCGGGTTGCGCTGGGACGCCCTCCTCGCGGAAGACCTGCCGCGGCTGACGGACGCCGAGCGCGACTACCTGCGCTCCCAGCTGACCGTCCTCCTGCGCGAGGCCTCCGGGCGCCATTCGGACGTGGGCGCGACCGCGATGGAACGGCTGGAAGCCACCGGCGACGAGCGATACCCCTGGAAGGCGGCCGTCACGCTCGACCGCGGCGTGATGCGCGCGCGGACCGACGATTTCGGACTCGGCGGGACGTTGCGCCTCGGTCCCTTCCACGTGGTTTCCCCCGGGCCGGAAGCCGGGACCCCGCTCGATTTCCGTTTCGGCGTCCCGCGCCGCAACCGCATCCTCTTCCGGATCGCCGGCGGGAACGCCCCGCCCCTGGAAAGCGACGCGGCGGTTTTCGCCGACGCCGTGCCCGCGCTCGGCGACACCGTCCTCGACGGGTCGGCCGCGGCCACCGGCCTGCGCCGGCTCGCGGCCGTCGCGGACGCGCTCGACCGGCGCATCCGGACCGACGAGGTCGTCGCCTCCGCGGACGGGCGCGCCGCCGAACGCCTCGCGGCCGACCGCGAGGCGCGCGCCGCCCTCCGGCAAGGCGTTCTCGACATGTTCCGCGACGCCCGCCGCAACGGGCCGAACATCGTCGGAACCCTCCCGGACGCCCTGGAACTGGCAATCTGGCGGCAGGAACACCCCGGAGAGCTGACCGAGTCGGAAAAACGGCTCAAGGAACGCTGGGCCGCCGCGAAGGGGAAGTGCCTCGGCGAAGCCGCGCGCATGAAGACCGTGTTGGCGGAGAAGCGCGTTTCGCCCTGGAAAAGCGATCCCGCCGGCGTCCGGCGCCTGGAGACGGCGTTGCGCGAGTTCGAGGCGGCCGCCGCGGGTGACGATTTCCGCACGGGGGAGGAGAAGTTCGCGGCCCTCCGCAAGGCCTTCGGCGAGTTCGAGGCCGGCGCCCGCTGGCAGGCGGGCGTGAGCCGCGGCGACGGCTACCGCAGCGGGGCCTCGCCGGGCCGGTGGGAGCTGGCACCCGGATACGAACTCGTCAACGGGCGTCCCATGCGCGTCTCCGTCTGCGGAACATGCAAGGGGGCGGGCACGGTGGAGAGACGGCACACCTGCGCCGAATGCCGGGGAGCCGGCACGGTGGACAATCCCGCCGCCCTGGCCAAGGATCTCGGCGGCCTCTTCGGCGTCCGGGTCCCGGTCAATGTGCCCCGGAAAATCCGCTGCGACGCCTGCGGCGGCAAAGGCTGGCGCGCCGCGACCGAGCGCTGCACCGCCTGCGGCGGATCGGGGAAAACCTACCGCTAGAGCGGAGCAGGAAATACCGCACCCGCCAGATTGGCTCCCGGATTTCGCCACGCCATTTCTTGATCCGTTCTAGTACAGCGCAAGGTCAAAACATTCGTATTTGCCGGGATGGGGGTAGGGCGGGCAGTCCCCTGCCCGCCGTGCGAATGAATCGCCGAACAAAGGCAAATGCAACGCTTTTCCAGGCGCTTGGCAGCCGCACGGCGGCGAAGGGACTCGCCGCCCTACC
>JAFXQI010000096.1 GCA_017527155.1 Kiritimatiellia bacterium | reverse complement strand
GTCCCCCCCCCGGCCGGGGGGGGGGACAACCGCGGGACGCCTCCTCCACAGGCGGGGGGCGGACTGTCCGGCCTCTTTGTGCACTTCGCGGAAGTTGTCCGGGCGCGATTTCCGGCTTGACGGGAAGGGGTGTTTGCCCCGATTCTGCCGCGCCAACCGCAACAAAGGAGCTTCCCATGTGTGGCATCGTAGGTTTCATGTCCCGCAACACCCCCGCCGCCGGCCCGCTGGTCAGCGGCCTCCACCGCCTTGAGTACCGCGGCTACGACTCCGCCGGCGTCGCCCTGGTGGCCCCCGACGGCCTGCGCGTCTACAAGCAGACCGGCAAGGTCGCCGAACTCGACGCCCTCCTCAAGCGCGAACTTTCCGAAGAAGACCGCCGCCGCTGCACCATCGGCATCGCCCACACCCGCTGGGCCACCCACGGCCTGCCCACCCGCGAGAACGCCCACCCCCATCTCGCCGGCGGCGGCACCCTCGCCCTCGTCCACAACGGCATCGTCGAGAACTACGCCTCCCTCCGCGCCGGCCTCGAAAAGCGCGGCGTGCAGTTCGTCTCCCAGACCGACACCGAAGTCCTGGCCCACCTCGTCGCCCACTACGACCAGGGCGACCTCCTCGCCGCCACCTGCAAGGCCCTCCGCCGCGTCGAAGGCACCTACGGCATCGCCCTCGTCTCCGCCAAGCACCCCGGCGAAATGATCGTCGCCCGCAAGGGCTCCCCCCTCGTCATCGGCGTCGGCGAGAGCGACATCGTGGTCGCCAGCGACGTCTCCGCCATCGTCGCCTTCACCCGCCAGGTCATCTACCTCAAGGACGGCGACGTCGCCCGCATCACCCCCGGCAGCGTGGACATCCACTCCCTCGACAACGCCCCCGTCTCGCGCGAAGTCCAGGAAGTCGACTGGGACATCGGCGCCATCGAGAAGGGCGGCTACGAACACTTCATGCTCAAGGAAATCTTCGAGCAGCCCGACGCCCTGCGCAACACCATCCGCGGGCGCCTCGACCCCACCGGCGGGACCGCCATCCTCTCCGGACTGAACCTCTCCCCGCGCGAACTCGCCGCCATCCGCCGCCTCGTCATCATCGGCTGCGGCACCTCCCTGCACGCCGGCATGGTCGGCAAATACCTCTTCGAGGACCTCGCCGACATCCCGGCCTCGCCCGAGCAGGCCGCCGAATTCCGCTACTGCAACCCCATCGTCGGCCCCGACGACTGGGTCATCGCCCTCTCCCAGTCCGGCGAAACCGCCGACACCCTCGCCGCCGTCCGCGAATCCATCCGCAAGGGCGCCCTCGTCTCCGGCCTCTGCAACGTCGTCGGCTCCACCATCGCGCGCGAAGCCGGACGCGGCGTCTACCTGCACGCCGGCCCCGAAATCTCCGTCGCCTCCACCAAGGCCTTCACCGCGCAGGTCACGGCCCTGCTCATGACCGCCCTCAAGCTCGGCCGCACCCGCCGCCTTTCCCGCGAGGAAGGCATCCGGCTCGTCGCCGAGATCATGCGCATCCCCGACCTCATCTCCGCCGTCCTCGAGCGCAACGACGCCATCGCGCGCGCCGCCGAAAAGCACGCCAACGCCAACGACATGTTCTTCATCGGCCGCGGCATTTTGTATCCCACAGCCCTCGAAGGCGCGCTCAAGATCAAGGAAATCGCCTACGTCCACGCCGAAGGCTACCAGGCCGCCGAACTCAAGCACGGGCCCATCGCGCTGCTGTGCCCCAAGACGCCGGTCGTCGCCCTCCTCGCCGACATCCCGGGCAAGGAAAAGACCCTTGGCAACGTCCAGGAATGCCGCGCCCGCCGTGCCCCCGTCATCGGCCTCGTCACCGAAGGCGATTCCGAGGCGGCCGCCGCCGTGGACGACGCCATCACCCTCCCCCCGACCTCCCGCGAACTGGCGCCCATCGTCTCCGTCGTGGCCCTCCAGCTCTTCGCCTACCACGTCGCGCGCCTCCGCGGCTGCGAAATCGACCAGCCCCGCAACCTCGCCAAGTCCGTCACCGTGGAATAGGACAGGACGAGGCAAGGGACGGCTCCCTTCCTCCTGCCTGGCCGCGCGGAAGCGCGGCCCTCCCGGTGCGCTCTCCGCGGGGAGGGACGCGCTTCTGCGCGTCCGCAGTGGAAAATGGCTGGTGAGACAACGGCTTGAAGCCACACTGTTTTGAAACCGCTCTCGGCAACCGGGGCGGAACGGCTTCAGCGGAATCGCGTGCCCGCTCTATTCCGCCATTTCGACGCGGAGGCGGAAGAAGTTGTAGTGGGCGACATGGTCGGGGGGGACTTCTTCCCAGTCGCCTTCGAGGAGGGAAGCGCGGCCGTGGAGGGTGTAGCGGCGGCGGGCGGCTTCGGGGGCGTCCAGTCGGGGCTTCCAGGCGATGCGGGGGTGGCCGTCCTCCACTTCGATCCAGGCGGTGAAGAGGTCGTCGGGGGCGGTGGGGTCGGTCCCGGCGACGTAATCCTGCCAGACGGCGAGCGGGTTGCCGGCGGCGTCGCGCTTGCCGGTGGGGCGCGTGAGCGAGGCGGGGAAGTCGGTGCCGAAGCGGTCGGCGTAGGACGGGTAGCGGGCGGCCCAGCT
>JAFXQI010000095.1 GCA_017527155.1 Kiritimatiellia bacterium | reverse complement strand
GAGGAGGTGGCCGTAGTGGGGAAGGCCGGTCGCGAAGGGAGGACCGTCGTAGAAGACGTATTCGGGGGCGCCGGCGCGGTTCGCCAGGGACTTGCGGAAGGTGTCGTGCTCTTCCCAGAAGCGGAGGATGCCTTCTTCCATCTGCGGGAAGGAGAGTTTGCTGGATACGGGCTTGAACATGGCGGGGCTCCTACACTTGGCGGTTCACTGAATTATTTTGGAAACAAAAAGGACAAATTTTGGAAATGAAACAAAACGGGCAAACAAGGAAGCCGGTCCGGCGCACCGCCCGCTTCACATTTTCCTGTCGTTCCATGGTGGAAAAACAGTGGAGGAGAGAGGCCGGAAGGTCTGGAAGATTCTTTTTGTTCCGGCCTCTTTGTCCATCCGAATTTGTTTCTTTTGTTTCAAATCCGTTTTTCCGGGTTCCTCGGACGGGGTGTTACTTGAGGCCCATCTCGATCATCTTTTCGGCGATTTGGATGGCGTTCTGGGCGGCGCCTTTCCAGATGTTGTCGCCGGAGACGAAGAGGGAGAGGCCGTTCTCGACCGTCGGGTCCTTGCGGATGCGGCCGACGAAGGCGTCGTAGTGGCCCGTCGCGGCGATCGGGGTCGGGAATTCGGAGGCCGCCAGATCGTCCAGCACCTTCACGCCCGGGGTGTGCGAGAGGATTTCGCGCGCGCGTTCGGGCGAGAGCGGACGGTGGAACTCGACGTGCAGCGCCTCGCTGTGGCTGTTGAACACCGGCACGCGCACGCAGGTGGAGACGACCTGGATGGAGTCGTCGCCGAGGATCTTGCGCGTTTCGCGGCCGAGCTTGACTTCCTCGGACGTGTAGCCGGGCATGTCCTTGGATTCGCTGCCGATCTGCGCGACCACGTTGAACGCGATCTGCGCCGGGAACACCTTGTGCTCGGGCATCGGTTCGCCGGCGGCCCAGGCGCGGGTCTCGTCGGCGAGCTCGCGGATGGCGGCGGCGCCGGCGCCGGAGACGGCCTGGTAGGTGCAGCAGACGATGCGCTTGATGCCTGCTTCCTTGTGCAGCGCATAGAGGGGCATCAGGGCGATGGCCGTCGAGCAGTTCGGGTTCGAGACGAAGTTTTGGTTCGCGCGGAGGGCCTCCGGGTTGATTTCCGGGATGCACAGCGGCACGCGCGGGTCCATGCGGAAGTCGTCGCCGTTGTCGATGACCGTGCAGCCGACCGACGCGGCTTCCCAGCCGAGCGTCTTGGAAGCGCCCTTGGCGCCCTCGGTGCCGGCAAAGAAGGCGAAATCGTATCCGCGGAAGGATTCGGGCCCGGTGGCGACCTTGACCTCGACGGGCAGCCCGTCGATCATCTCGGTGCGCTCGCTGCGGGCGAAGGCGGTGAGCTTGGCCATCGGGAAATTGCGTTTGCGGAGCAGGCGCACGATTTCCGTGCCGACCGCGCCGATGCCGACCATGCAGACGTTGTATTTTTTCATGTTGCGATCCTTTCGCTTCCTGTCGTCCGGCCCAATGCCGGTAAAAACGCGCGGAATCCTACGCCGCGGGCGGGGAAAAGGCGAGAACGTTTTGCGGACGCCGACACGACGACAAAAAGAAACGGAGTCCCGCATGTCGGACAGGATTGACAGCGGCGCCCGGATTTGGGCAAATGAACCCGATACGAGCCATGCACCCACAACGCAGCAAACCGGAACGGCCACGCCATGATTTGTCTCCACGGCAAACCCTGGATGCGCGCATTCTCCATGCCCGGCACGGGAATTCCGGACGACTGCGTTTTTCCATCCCATGACCATCCCCTACCCCATCCGCATCAAGATTTGCGGCCTCTCGCGTCCCGAGGACATCGCCTGCGCCAATGACGTCCGCCCCGACTTCGTCGGCTTCGTCTTCGCGCCCGCCAGCCGCCGATGCATCACCCCCGAACGCGCCGCCGCCCTCCGCGCCGCCCTCGCGCCCGGCATCGACGCCGTGGGCGTCTTCGTCGACCAGCCGCCGGAGTTCATCGCCTCCCTCCTCGCCGCCCGCACCATCGACTGGGCCCAGCTCCACGGACACGAATCCCCAGACTACATCGCCCGCCTCCGCGCCCTTGCTCCCTCCGCCCGCCTCATCCAAGCCTTCTCCGTCCGCACCCCCGACGACATCGCCCGTGCCGCCGCGTCCCCCGCCGACCGCGTCCTCCTCGACCACGGCGCGGGCGGCACCGGCGCCGCCTTCGACTGGACCCTCGCCGCCGGTTTCCCGCGCCCCTACCTCCTCGCAGGCGGCATCACCCCCGACAACGCCGCCGACGCCATCCGCGCCGCCCGCCCCTGGGGCCTCGACGCCTCCTCCTCCCTCGAAACCGACCGCCTCAAAGACCCCGCCAAAATCCGCGCCTTCGTCTCCGCCATCCGAGCCTGCCCGTCATGAGCCGCCCGCCCACCCAACCATCCATTTCTCTTTTTGGAGACAACTTGGACAACTTTCGACAACCTTTTCAAGGTGCGTCGCCCAACCGGGCGACGCCCCAATCCCCCAATATGGAGAACGCGAGCGGGCGGAGTTGTCGCCCGCGCCCTCCAAAAAAGTTGTCCCGGCTTGTCCAAGTTGTCTCAAAACCCTTCCCTCCAAGCCCTCCCCCCTTCTCCGTTGTCCTGTTTTGTCTTTCCATCTGCCAAAAACAAACCCGTTGTCCACCGCTTGATTTTGTCTTTCCCTTTGTTCCTTTTGTTTCCAAATAATCCAGGAGTCCATCCATGAGCGACACCCCCACCTCCGCCCCCGGCCGCTTCGGCCCCTACGGCGGCCAATACATCCCCGAGACGCTGATGAACGCCGTCGCCGAGCTCGACGCCGCCTACCGCCGCCTCTCCGCCGACCCCGCCTTCCGCGCCGAACTCGACGCCCTCCTCCGCGACTACGCCGGCCGCCCCAGCCGCCTGACCTTCGCCGCGAACCTCACGGCCAAGCTCGGCGGCGCGCGCATCTACCTCAAGCGCGAAGACCTCAACCACACCGGCTCCCACAAGATCAACAACGTCCTCGGCCAGGCCCTTCTCGCCAAGCACATGGGCAAGACCCGGCTCATCGCCGAGACCGGCGCCGGCCAGCACGGCGTCGCCACCGCGACCGCCGCGGCCCTCCTCGGGCTCGAATGCGTCGTCTTCATGGGCCGCGCCGACACCGAGCGCCAGGCCCTCAACGTCTACCGCATGAAACTCCTCGGCGCGCGCGTCGTCCCCGTCGACAGCGGCACCGCGACCCTCAAGGACGCCGTGTCCGAGGCCATGCGCGAGTGGACCCGGCGCATCGCCGACACCCACTACTGCCTCGGCTCCGCCATGGGTCCGCACCCCTTCCCGACCATCGTCCGCGACTTCCAGTCCGTGATCGGCCGCGAAACCCGCGCCCAGCTCCTGGCCGCCGAGGGGCGCCTCCCCGACGCCGTGCTCGCCTGCGTCGGCGGCGGCTCCAACGCCATCGGCTCCTTCCACGCCTTCATCCCCGACGCCTCCGTCCGGCTGATCGGCTGCGAAGCCGCCGGCCGCGGCATCGACACCCCCGACACCGCCGCCACCTTCGCCACCGGGCGCCCCGGCATCTTCCACGGAATGAAATCCATCTTCTGCCAGGACGCCCTCGGGCAGATCGCCCCCGTCTATTCCATTTCCGCCGGACTCGACTACCCCGGCGTCGGCCCCGAGCACGCCTGGCTGCGCGACACCGGCCGTGCCGAGTACGTCCCCGTCACCGACGACGAAGCCGTCGCCGCCTTCGAACTCCTCTCCCGCACCGAAGGCATCATCCCGGCCATCGAATCCGCCCACGCCCTGGCCCACGCCGTCAAACTCGCCCCGACCCTCCCCCCCGACGCCATCCTCGCCGTCACCCTGTCCGGCCGCGGCGACAAAGACTGCGCCGCCATCGCCCGCCTCCAAGGAGAAGACATCCATGAATGACCCCGCCGCCCCCGCCGCTCCCCCCCTCGCCTCCGCCTTCGCCGCCGGCCACAAGGCGTTCATCCCCTTCGTCACCTGCGGCGACCCCGACCTCGAGACCACGCGCCGCATCGTCCACGCCCTCGTCGACGCCGGGGCCGACCTCATCGAACTGGGCATCCCCTTCTCCGACCCCACCGCCGAAGGCCCCGTCATCCAGGCCGCCAATGTGCGCGCCCTGTCCGGCGGTGTCACCACCGACCGCATCCTCGCCTTCGCCGCCGAACTCCGCCGCGAAATCCCCATCCCCCTGGCCTTCATGACCTACGCCAACGTCGTCTATGCCCCGGGCCCCGACCATTTCGCCGCCCGCTGCGCCGCCGCCGGGGTCACCGGCCTCATCCTCCCCGACGTCCCCTACGAAGAGCGCGCCGAATTCGAAGCCCCGTGCCGCGCCCACGGCATCGACCTCGTCTCCATGGTCGCGCCCACTTCCGCCGACCGCATCGCCGCCATCGCCCGCGCCGCGACCGGGTTCCTCTACGTCGTCTCCTCCCTGGGCGTGACCGGCGAGCGCTCCCGGATTACCACCGACCTTTCCGCCATCCTCCGCACCATCCGCGCCGCCTCGACCGTCCCCGCGGCCATCGGCTTCGGCATCTCGACCCCGGACCAGGCCCGCGCCATGGCGTCCATCTCCGACGGCGCCATCGTCGGCTCCGCCCTCGTCCGCCTCATCGCCACCCACGGCCGCGACGCCCCGGGCCCCGTCTACGACCTCGCCTCCGCCCTCGCCTCCGCCATCCACTCCGCCTGAGCGCCCGTGCCATTCCGACCTCCGGTGGAATGCCGGAGTGTGTTGCCCGCACCATCGGACTCCTGCGTGCGTAGCGACGGCATCCTCGACGTCGGCGGGCGGATGGGACGAGGCAGGGACGAGGGCGGTCGGGGCAGACCTCCGGGCGGCGCGGGAGAATTCCACCGGAAAACGTTTTCGTTGCGGACCTCCATCCACTACGCCATCGAATGCTTCCCCGCCGACGCGCGCAAACACCGGCTCTCGCTCCCGAACCCCTGACCGGCTCGCCCCCTGTTCTCCTCTGTCCCTGTTTCGCAGGGCGGCCCCCGTGCCGCCGCCCACCCTTCGCAAAAACGGCGGCCCCCGCAAAGGGGCCGCCGCTTGCCGAACCGTTGGCTCTCCGCCTACGGGTTCATCTTCATCTGCAGCTGGTAGAAGCGGATTGTGGTACCGTTCCACGTCGGGTCGGAGAACGTCCACTCGGACGCGGCCGTGCCCGTGTTGCTGTAGCTGGCGGCCGGGTCGAACGCCTGCCAGTTCTCCTGGGTGGCGCCCGTCATGTCGTCCTTGTAGCAGACTTCCGCCGTGCGGCCGGCCGGGACGTTCACCTTGAACGACACGCCGTCCGAGAGGTCGATTTCACGGCCCACGACCATCGCCGCGTCCGGATCGGTCGGGTCGAGGTCGGCGATGTAGCACTGCCAGACCGTGTCCTTGCCGTTCGCGGCGGTCGCGTCGACCTGCTCCAGCATCTCCTCGTAGGTCATTCCCGGATAGTTCGCTTCCATCCAGGCCACCGGCACGTCCACGCCGCCCGCCGAAGGCACGAACTCCGGCTCCACCGTCTGTTCGACGAAGGTCGCCGCGAGCGTCCCGTCCGCCGTCACGTTGGCCCATGTGTAGGTGTAGCTCGTGTCGTCGTTGCCGAACTCGGCCACCGGCATCCCGTCCGCCAGCACCGACTCGATGCGGTAGCCCGCGTCGGCGGTGATGGTGAATTCCTGGTCCCCGCCGTCTTCGACGGTCACCGTGCCGTCCGGCGACACGCTGCCGTTGGGGCCGACGGTCACCGTGATGTCGTGGCTCGCGGGCGGCACGTACTTCTCCAGCTTCAGGAACTGGACCATCGCGCCGTCGTCGTAGAAGGCGCTGCCGTTCTGGTCGGCGGGGAAGTCCACCCACACGCCTTCGCCGGTGAGTTCTTCGGTGGTCTTGGTCCAGAGGATCTGCTCCGCGTCGGACGAGGCGAGGTTGCGGGCGGTGTAGCTTTCACCGGCTTCGAGGCCGAGCATCGCCGCCGCGCCGGCGGGGATCGCGAAGGTCTGCTGCGTCGCGTAGTGCGTGTCGTTCACGAAGAGCACGAACGCCAGCACGGCGTCCTTGCCGTTCGCCAGCGCGCCGTATTCCTCGGCCTTGGCCATCGCCCAGACGTCGGTGCTGCGGTAGCCTTCCACGCGGTCGAGCATCCACTGCACGTCCGATTGCAACGCCGGCGACGACGCGCGCGCCCAGTTGACGTGGCCGTAGAGCTGGGCCATGCCGTGCGAGGCTTCGGCGCCCATCGGGGGGTCGTCCCAGATGGTCATCTTGTTCCAGGTCTTGAAGTCGGCAACCCACTTGCCGAAGTTCAGCTCGAACTTGGCGAACCCGAACGAGGCGTTGCCGGGCTGGATGATGGTCCCTTCGCCGGCCCAGTCGCTGCCCCAGTCGCACGGGATGATGCCCTGTTCCTGGCCGTAGAAGGTCATCGGCAGGCCCTTGACGGTCGCGAGCATCGCGTAGCGGCTGGCGGTCTTCCACGGGTCGCTGTAGGGCATGACTTCGTCGTGGCTGGTGAGGTTCAGCAGGACGGCGCCGCCGTTGTAGGCGTTCTTCTTGTCGTCGGTGACGGCGAGGAGTTCGCTCGGGTTTCCGGCGTTGCGCGCGGCGAAGACGAACGACTCGTTGAGGATGTCGAAGTGCCGGTTGGAGCGGTAGCTGACCTTGCCGCCGTCGAGCGATTCGGCCATGAACATGAAGTTCCACTTCTTGGCGCGCGCGCGGTTGATGCAGTACTCCCAGAACTGCGGCGGCAGCCCCTGGCCGAAGTCGCACCGCAGCCCGTCGATGCCGTAGTCGTCGTACGCGGTGCCGTTGGCGTCCACCTCGCCCATGTGCTCGTTGCCGAAGTCGTGGCCGGTCTGGTCCAGCCAGTACGGCACGTACGCCCCCATGTACTCCCACAGCTTCTCGGTCTCCTCGCTCATGCTGGTGTAGTCGTACTGGTCGTCCTCGTTGAGGTAGTCGCCGTTGTTGTCGGGATTGTGGCGCACCAGCGCGGAATAGCGCCCGTAGAACAGTTCGGCGGTGTCCTCCCACTTGCCGAAGTCGCCGCGGTCGGGGCCGCACGCGATGTCGTGGTTGCCCCAGCCGGGGCCGTTGTACCACGTCGCGGGCGCGCCGTAGTCGCTGCAGTTGGCGTACCACCCCGGCATGACGCTCGCGATGGCCGTCGAGGCGCCGGTCCCGGCCGGCACGATGCCGAGCTCCTCGCCCATCACGCCGAACACCGCGTCCCAGCTGGTGTGGTTGAACACGCCGTCGAGCATGATGTTGATGGTCCCGACGTAGCTCGTGCTCATGCTCGGGCTCCGGCCCGCGTCGCAGGCTTCGACGAACGACTGGAACTCGCCCAGCGCGCCGGCGGTCGTCCCGCTCTTGCCGTACCACTTGCTGACCGAGAAGTAGTCCTTGGCCGCGTACGGGCTGCCCGGCTCGCCGCCCTCCGCCAGGCCGTATTCGCTGGACGTGTGGATCGGCTGGAACCACAGGCAATTCGCCTGGATCTTGTTGAGGTAGGGGATGCCGAACTCCGCGAAGCTGTCCTCGCCCTCGATGAGGTCCGCGAACGTGCTGTGCCCGGCCTCGTCCGGCGACGACGACTTCGCCGTCATGCCGTTGACCTCGTACACGCGCTGCTCCAGCACCTTCTTCGGCGAGATGACGATCGCGTGGTCGCGCAGGCCGCTGCCCAGCTCGCTGTAGTAGTGCCACGTGTCGGAGGCCGTCGCCTTGTAGCGGGCCGTCAGCCGGTAGGCGCCCGTCTTGCCGACCGTCAGCGTCTTCTTCCAGGCCTGCGCCGAGGTGTCCCACTCCATCGGGATCGCCGCGAAATAGGAATTGGCCGTGTCGGCCGTCACCAGGTCGCCGCTGGGAGGGCGGATGGCGTCCGGCACCCCATTGCCGTCGATGTCCGCGTTCCAGAAGTCGCGGCGGCCGACGTTCGAGAAGATTTCCACCGCGTAGGGGCTGGAGACCGCGGGCGCGTACACCACGTCCAGCGTCACCGTCTCGCCCGCGGCCTCGTCGATGAAGAACTTGCTCGTCGTGTAGTCCGCGTTCAGCCCGTTGACCGTCAGCGCGCCGCTGCCGGCCTGGAACATCGTGTAGTAGAACAGGTTCGTCGCGCTGCCCGTCCGGTAGTCCGCGTAGCGCCACGTGTCGTTGCCGGCGCTGTTCTTCGCGACGATTTCATATTCCAGGTACTTGCTGGAATCCGTGAAATCGTCGTCCTTCAGCGTGCAGGCCCACCACACCGAGTTGCCGTGCTCGCTGCTGTCCTCCTCCTCGTGGTCGCGCACGAATTCCGCCGTCGAGTACGTCGAGAGCGACCGCGCCATCCGCTTCATCGCCGTCCGCCCCGACCGCACCGCGCCGCGCGGCACGCTGCCGCTCTTGAAGTTGTAGCGCAGCTGCACCGTGTCGGCCCAGTCCGTGCCGTCCTTCGTGTAGCCGATCTTGACCCAGAACTGCACCGCGTTCGTCCCCGCCACCACCGCGTTGCCCGCATGCCACATGTAGCCCGGCTCCTGGCCCGCCGTGTCGCCGATCGGGCACGTGAACAGGTGCTGCTGCGCCTCCGCCGCCGTCGCGAACGTCTGGCTCCGCGCGCCCGAGTCCGTCCCCAGGTACGTCGTGTCGTGGTCGTTGTAGGTCACCTCGACGTAGTACTCCATGTCCCCGGCGCTCGCATAGGTCCCGGCGGGGAGGATGGCCTTCCAGTACTTGTTGTTTTCGTTCTCGTTCTCGAACTCAAGCGCGACCGCGTTCCACGCCGACGCGCCGCTCGCCCGGTGGTACAGCGTCCCGCCGCTCATGTCGCCCGGATTCCCCCCGTCGCCGTAGGCCTGGTTGCCCACGAAGATGCAAATCGCCCCGCCCGCGCTCGGATAGCACGGATTGCGCATCGTCGCCTCCGGCCACGGCTCGTACTGCCCCGGCACGTGCCAGCAGTTGCCCAGGTTGTAGACGTGCGCCCCCACCGTGAACTCGAACGGACTCGCCTGCGCCTCCGCCTCCTCGACGCCCTTGTCGCACCCGTCCGCGCCGTCGTCGAACACGTACGTCGTCCCCAGCGACGCCGAATTCCCGAACAGCGCCTCGAAATAATACTGCACCGTCTGCCCCTCCACCACGGCCGGCAGCGCGTTCGACCAGTACGCGTTCTGGCTCCCCTCGCCGCCCGCGCCCTCTTCCCAGCCCATCGGGATCGACGACCACGCCCCGCTCGTCCCGACCCGGTACTTGATGTTCGCCGCCGTCATCCAGCCATCCTGCACGTCCGACTGGTTCCCCAGCCGCAGGAACGGCGCCGCCCCGTCGCCCGGCTCCAGCGGATCGCGCATCGGCCGCCCCCACGTCTCCTCGTTCGCCGGCACGTGCCACACGTTTCCCGGATCCGGAACCGGCGCCGCCCCCACCGTGAACTGGAACGGGTGCGCCTTCGCCTCGTCCGCGTCAAGGTACGCCACGCTCCCCGTCTGGTTCGTCGTCCCCACGTACGTCGTGGTGTACTGGCCGGAATTCTCGAACTCGGCCACGAAATAATACCGCACCACCGCCCCTTCGGTCATCTTGTCCTGCGGCAGCGAATTCGTCCAGTAGGCGTTGCCGGGATAGTCGCTCGCGGAAACATCCTCGGGCTTGAGGTTGCGGGTCGTCCAGCTGCCCGAATCCACCTTGTACTTCAGCTGGGCCGACGTGATGGCGTCCGCCCCGGACGCCGGATACCCGCCCAGGCGCAGGAAAACGAAGTCCCCGTCCACCACCTCCGCCGGATTGCGCATCGTCGCCGAAGCCCACGGCTCCGCGTTCGTCGGGCAGTGCCACGCGTTCCCCGCCACGTATTCGATGTCCTCCGACACCGTCGTGTAGCTGCCCTCCTTGATCGAGAGCATGCAGAAATAGATTTTCTGGAGGTTGTTCGGGGTGGAATAGATGGTTTCCGTCGTGAGGCAGTTCGTGGGCATCGTCGTGCCAAACACCTTGTACTGCACCGTCGTGCCCGCCGTCTGCCCCGGGACCTTCCCCCAGCGCACCAACCCGCTGCCGTTCATGGGCACCATTTGCGAGGTCGCCCACCCGTCGGTCGAATACAGGATGTAGAACGTCTCTTCGGGGCTGATCTGCACCGCCGTCCCCGCCGTGCAGTTCGCCGTCAGCGTCACCTCGTTCTCGAAGGCCGTCGCGCTGTCGTTCTCCACGTTCAAAATGGTCGCCGGCGGGTATTTCGTCTTCATGACCACGTAGGACCTGTCTTCCCAGCTGTAGTCGCCCGCGAGGTGGAACGTGTAGTAGTAGCCGTCCGAGACGTCCATGGGCAGATTGCCGGACTGCGACCAGCTGGCGGACCCGACCGTCCCGTTGACGGTGGCGGCCGACGCGGAATTCCCGCCCCAGGTGGAGCTGCCCCAGTTGCCGTCGAGGTCGAACTTGAGCCCCGCGTCGCCGCCGGCGTGGGCCTGGAGGGTGCCGGAGTAGTAGTCGCCCGTCTGTGTCAGCGGACAGTCGTTCGCCCAGTTGTTGAAATACCCCCTGGCGTAATCCGCCCGTGCCGTTCCTGCCGCCACCGCCAGCAACCCGGCCGCGACCGCGCCAACCACCGACATCCTGAACCAGCTCATGCAATCCTCCTGTGGGCTATGATACGCATTCACCCCTCCTTTATACTCCTCACCCCGCCCCTCTCCAAGCCCTTTTTCGCCCCACGTCCGATCCAACCGCGATATCAAGGAAAATCCTTGATTTTTCTCCCACCTCCATTCATCATCTCCCCCATGAATGCAACAACCCCCATCTTCCCTCCCGGCTACCTCCACGCCCTCGCCTCCGACTGCTTCGGCCCCCTCCGCGAGCCCTGCGACCCGCGGGCCGCCCCCGCCCGCATGTTCGAAGCCGGCTTCTCCGTCGCCCTCTTCACCGGCGCCCTCGCCGCCCACCTCCTTTGGTACGGCGGAAAAACCCTCCTCAACCGCATCCGCAACCACGTTTCCCCGCCTGAGCCCTCCGCCCCCGCCGCCCCGCAAGCCCCCGTCTCCCTCCGTGGCGCCCCCACCCCGGAGGACATCCAGGACGCCTGGGACGCCGACCCTCGCACCCTCGCCGGACGCCTGCGCATCGGCTCCCGCCTGGCCGACCTCGAGCCCACCCTCGACTCCCGCTTCCTTTTCAAGAAGGCCCGCACCGGCTCCCGCCGCATCGTCGCCCGCCAACCCGGCCTGAAAGGCTGGCTGCGCAAGAACGCCCCCGACGTCAAGTACTCCACCGCCATGCACTACAAGAAGCTGGCCACCCGCCTCCGCCAGCTCACCGGCCTCGACCCGCGCATCCCCCTCGAATGGCTCCTCCCCGACAACCAGGAATCCCTCCCCGCCCTCTCCCCCGCCGACCGCCAGACCGCCGCCGCCGCCAAGGCCAAGCTCGCCCGCCTGCTGGCCGACAACCCCAAGTACACCCACCTCCTGCGTGCCGTCGAATCCAGGCTGGGCATCATGCGGATGGTGACGATCCGCCGCATCCAGCCGCCCCGGCCCGGACGCGGCGGACGCCGGAAACCGGAGAAAAACCCCGACAATCCCTTGATATCCCGAGTCACCCGCGCCGGCTACCTCGCCGCGGCGGACGCGGCCCGGGCGGAAGCTTTCTGGACCGCCATCCGCCGGATACTGGGGGAAAGCGCGCCCGATCCGGAGACGCGGCGGCTGCAATCCGACATCCGCGCCTGGCTCAACGCCCCTCTCCAGGCCCGCCGGAACCGCCGACGGTAGGCCCCGCCGCCGCGCCGAAGTTTTCCAATGATTGGAAACATTTTTTCCAATCGTTGGAAAAATGCCGAAAATTTTTTCCAATCGTTGGAAAAATGCCGAAAATTTTTTCCAATCATTGGAAAACCGGCGAAAGATTTTTCCAATCATTGGAAAAACTGGCCGGATTTTTCCAACCATTGGAAACTTTTTTTCCAATCATTGGAAAACGTTTCCCGGGCCGCCGGGCGGCCCGTCCGCGCCGGGGGTAAAACGCTCGACCGGCGGCGGGCCTTCCCGGCTTGTCTCGCGCGCACGCGGGGGCTATCCTTCCCCACCATGCGGGTGCGGTCCGTGCCACGGCGGCAACCCCGTACTCCGCACGCCATCCAAACCGGAGTCGCGACATGAAAAACATCCTCAAATGGTTCTCCATCCTTTCCCTCTCGGCCACGGCCGCCTTCGCCGCCGAGCCGCTCCTCCTGCAGTGGGGTTCCATCGACACCTCCGGCTCGGAAGCCCAGGCCGAATCGACGGCCCTGAAGGCGAAGGTCGCGAAGAAGGCCGCCCTGGCCCGCGCCCGCAAGTCCGCGGCCGCCGCCGGGGAGCGCGCCGCCTACGTTGTGCAGTTCGCCGGCCCCGTCTCCGAAGCCCAGCGCACCTGGCTCGAAGCCTCCACCCAGGTCCGCGGCTACCTCCCCGAAAACGCCTACATCGTCTGGGCCACGGCCGCCGAGATGGAGTCCATCGCCGCCAGCTCCGACGTCTTCTGGACCGGCGAATGGAAGAAGGAATACAAGACCGTCCGCACCGCCGCCGCGAAACGCGCCGCCGCCGCCTCCGATGAAGCCCGCTGGATGCAGGTCGGCTCCCTCCTGGCCGGCGACGAAGGCGCCGCCGACCTCCGCGCGCGCCTCGAAGCGCTCCCGGCGACCGTCCGCTCCGCCTTCCCGCGTCTCGACGGCGTCTCCGCGGTCGCGTACCTGACCGACGCGCAGGTCGACGAAGTCGCCTCCTGGGCCGACGTCGACTGGATCGAGCCCAAGCTCAAGCCCATCCTGCTCAACGACAAGGCGGCCCTCACGAACATGATGAACGTCACCCCCGCCTGGAAGGCCATCTCCTCCGGCGGCCTCGGGCTGACCGGCGCCGGGCAGGTCGTGGCCGTCGCCGACACCGGCTGCGACAAGGGCTCGACCTCGGACATCCACGCCGACTTCTCCGGCCGCATCAAGGCCGGCTACGGCTGGACCAACGGCGCCTACAAGTCCAGCGCCTCCTGGGCCGACTACGACGCCCACGGCACCCACGTCTGCGGCAGCGTCCTGGGCAGCGGCGCGCAGTCCAGCGGCCAGTTCCGCGGCATCGCCTACGAAGCCCAGCTGGTCATGCAGGGCTGCTGGGAAGACCTCGACGGCCTCCCCGACAACGCCCAGGACCTCTTCAAGCAGGCCTACAGCCAGGGCGCCCGCATCCACTCCGACAGCTGGGGTTTTGATACCAACCTCGCCGCCCAGTACGTCTACGACGCCGTCTACGCCGACGGCTACATGTGGACCAACCAGAACTTCCTCGCCCTCTTCGCCGCCGGCAACGACGGCATCGACAAGAACAAGGACGGCGTCATCGACCCCGGCAGCGTGACCCCGCCTTCCACGGCCAAGAACTGCCTCTGCGTCGGCGCGGCCGAAAACTACCGCTCCTCCGGCGGCTATTCCAGCTACACCTGGGGCGGCGCCTGGGGCAGCGACTACCCCACCGACCCCATCAAAAGCGACAAGATTTCCGGCACCACCACCCCGCAGGGCCTCGCCGCCTTCTCCTCCCGCGGCCCCACCGAGGACGGCCGCTTCAAGCCCGACATCGTCGCGCCGGGCACCGACATCATCTCCGTCCGCAGCCGCGTCGCCCAGGACGACGGCTGGGGCGAATACAACACCCACTACCTCTACGAAGGCGGCACCAGCATGGCCACGCCCCTGACCTCCGGCGCGACCACCCTCGTCCGCCAGTGGCTGGTCGACCGCCAAGGCATCGCCGAGCCCATGGCGGCCCTCATGAAGGCCCTCCTCATCAACGGCGCGCGCGACATGACCCCCGGACAGTACGGCACCGGCTCCACCCAGGAAATCACCGCCCGCCCCGACCGCTCCCAGGGCTTCGGCCACGTCAACCTCTACAACGCCCTCGAACCCGGCGACGGCAACTTCCTCGTCTTCGCCACCAACAAATTCACGACCACGGGCGCCAACTACACCACCAACATCGCCGTCGGCCAGGCCAACGCCGGCAAATACATCCTCACCCTCGCCTGGCAGGACTACCCCGGCACCTCCGGCGCCTCCAAGACCTTGGTCAACGACCTCGACCTGACCGTCACCTCCCCCTCCGGCACCGTCTACTATCCCAACAACTACGGCACCCTCGACCACACCAACAACGTCGAATTCATCGAATTCACCGCCAGCGAAGTCGGCAGCTACACCGTCAAGGTCAACGCCTACAAGATTTCCAAGACCACCGGCGTCGGCTCCCAGCCCTTCGCCCTCGTCATGCGCGGCCCCGAAACCGTCCTCGAGCCCGCCTCCCCCGAATTCACCTCCGCCACCTCCGCGACCGAAGGCGTCCAGAACAGCGACATCGAATTCACCTTCTCCGACATCCTCTCCGCCGGCTACCCCGCCCCCACCTACACCATCACCACCGCCGTCTCCTCCGACGAATACGATTTCGACGGCGACACCGGCTACCTCTACTTCCAACCCGCCAACGCCGGCACCTTCACCTTCACCTGCGTCGCCTCCAACGAACACGGCTCCGCGACCAACACCCTGACCGTCACCGTCACCCTCGCCCAGCCCCCGGCGCCCCCCGAGCCCACCGTCGTCGCCTCCGACTCCTTCACCGCCATCTGGACCGCCGTCTCCGGCGCCACCGGCTACGAACTCGTCGTCGTCGAAGGCGCCGCGGGCGGTTCCGGCACGACCCTCGTCGAAACCTTCGCCAACGCCGCCTTCACCCCCGGCGGCGGCAGCTACGCCGACCAGACCATCTCCGGCGGCGACCTCGGCACCTGGACGGCCACGCAAGCCCGCGGCGACAAGTCCACCCCCGTCTTCCGCTATGGCGGCACCCTGACCTCGCCCTCCTTCGACGGCGGCGTCTCGTCCGTCGAATTCGACTACGAGTGGCCCTTCAGCGAAAGCGGCGACTGCGACATCGAACTCTATGTCAACGGCACCTCCCAGGGCACCGCGACGGTCACCGGCGGCACCGCCGGCACCGCCACCTACGCCCTCGCCACCCCCGTGGCCGGTTCCTCCACCATCGAATTCCGCAACAAGGCCACCAGCAACAAGCGCATCCAGGTGACGGAAGTCCGCATCGCGACCGCCGGCCGCTCCGTCCACACCCTCGCCATCCCGCGCGCCGCCGGCGACGTCGTCTTCTCCAACGGCGTCGGCAACGTCACCAGCTACCAGGTCACCGGCCTCCAGCCGAACACCACCTACTCCTACTCCTACCGCGCCATCGTCGACGGTCAGGCCACCCCCTGGTCCGAATCCACCGCCGTCACGACCTCCGAAGGCGATGCCGCGCCCGTCTGGTCCGAACTCCCCGCCCAGACCGTCAACGTCGGCGCCGACACCTCCATCCAACTCGCCGACTACGTCGCCGGCTCCCCCACCCCCGCCATCACCCTCGACAGCAGCACCGCCGCCGCCGCCGACTACGAATTCGAAGACGGCCTGCTGGTGTTCCAACCCTCCGCCCCCGGCACCTACACCTTCACCTTCACCGCTTCCAACTCCGTCGGCACCTCCACCGCCGCCCTGACCGTGACGGCCGTCGCCGAAGCCCCCGTCCTCAGCGCCTCCCTCGGCACCTCCGTGGCGGCCGTCGTCGGCGATGACGTCGAATTCACCGTCACCGCCACCGGCATCCCGGCCCCGACCGTCACGATGGCCGCGACCGAACACGACGCGGTCTTCATCGACGGCGCCTTCGCCTTCGCGCCCACCTCCGTCGGCACCTACACCTTCACCTTCACCGCCTCCAACGTCGCCGGCAGCGACACCCTCACCGTCACCGTGACCGTCACCGCCGCCCCCGTCACCGTCCCCGAATTCCTCGTCGAGAACGTCACCGACACCACCGCCCACGCCCGCTGGACCGAATGCACCGGCGTCGCCTCCTACACCCTCCAGCTCGCCTCCGACGACCAATTCACCACCGGCGGCTCCGGCGGCGAAGTGACGCTCTTCTCCAACGACGGCACCGACGCCTCGGCCGCGCCCGACGGCTGGACCTACAACATCCACAACACCAGCGGCTCCTACCTCCAGCTCATGAGCGGCAACTACGTCGTCAGCGAAGCTTTCGACGCATCCGCCTGCACCGACCTCTCCCTCTCCCTCTACATGCGGACCTACGGCGGCACTGGCCAGCCCTCCGTCACCGTCGAGTATTCCACCGACGGCGGCACCACCTGGTCCGAGCCCCTGGGAACCCTCTCCGCCGCCAACTCCACCATGGCCGAGCGCACCCTCGACGTCTCCGATGCCGCCGGGGCCTCCTCCGTCCGCCTCCGCATCGCTTCCACCTCCACCTCCTCCTCGGTCGGAGTGGGCATCAAGACCATCGTCCTCACCGGCACCGAAGCCTCCGGCAGCGGCTCCCTCATCAGCACCACCACCGTCAACGGCACCGACTACACCTTCACCGGCCTCGCTCCCGAGACCACCTACTTCGCCCGCGTGAAGGGCGACGCCGGCTGGTCCAACGTCGAACAATTCACCACCGAGCCCGAAACCGTCACCGAAACCGCCCCCGCCTGGTCCGCCTCCTTCCCGGCGAGCGGCACGGTCAACGTCGGCGAACTCTACGAACTGGCCGCCATCGCATCCTATGTGACCGGCTCGCCCCCCCCCGTCATCACCTTCACCGGCCCCGACGGCGTCCTTGCCGAGATCGACAACGGCAACTTCCAGTTCATCCCCGAAGCCTCCGGCGACTACACCTTCACCTTCACCGCCGCCAACGGCATCAGCCCCGACGCCACCGCCACCCTCGTCGTGACGGCCGTCGGCCAGGCCCCCGTCCTGACTGCCTCCCAGGGCACCACCGTCGACGCGGTCGTCGGCGACACCGTCGAATTCACCGTCACGGCCACCGGCATCCCGGTCCCGACCGTCGCGATGGCCGCCACCGAATACGACGCCATCTTCGAAAATGGCGAATTCCTCTTCGTCCCCGACGCCGTCGGCACCTACGCCTTCACCTTCACCGCCGAAAACACCGAGGGCACCGACACCCTGACCGTCACCGTCACCGTATCGCCCCCCCCCGTCACCATCCCCGAACTGACCGTCACCGACATCACCGACACCACCGCCCTCGCCACCTGGACCGCCTGCGACGGCGTCGCCTCCTACACCCTCCAGCTCTCCACCAACGACTTCGCCGCCGCCTCCGGCGCCTCCGTCCGCTCCGCCACCCCCATCCTCTCCGAGGACTTCGCGGGCTTCACCGCCAGCGGCAGCACCGACATCAGCGCCTCCCTCGACAGCTACACTGCCACCGCCGGCTGGACCGGGACCAAGGTCTATTGCAACAGCGGCGAGGCCAAGATCGGCTCCAGCAGCGGCCAACCCTGGATCATAACCCCCGCCCTCGCGGCCTCCGGCACCCTCCGGGTCGTTTGGACCGCCCGCCGCTACGGGACGAGCGACCACGAAAACCTGCTCCTCGGCATCAGCGAAAACGGCACCGACTTCGTTGACGAGACCATCCCCCTCGCCGACGACATGACCACCTATACCAACGAATTCGCCCTCGCCGGCTCCACCGCCTACGTCCGCTGGATGGGTTCCGGCTCCTCCAAGGCCCGCTTCTACCTCGACGACGTGACCATCACCAATCCTGGCGGCGGCGACACCCCCGCCGGCGACGACGTCCAGGAATTCACCGTCCCCGGCACCTCCTACGAATTCACCGGCCTGACGCCCTACACCGTCTACTACGCCCGCGTGAAGGGCAACGCCGCATGGTCCGACACCGAAGAATTCATCACTGAAGAAGCCCCCGCCCCCGGCATCGCCCCCGCCTGGTCCGCCGACTTCCCGGCCACGGCCACCATCGCCGCCGGCGAAGACTACGAATTCCCCAACGTCTCCTCCTACGCCACCGGCACCCCGTCCCCCACCATCGAGCTGACCGCCGCCGACTCCGCCGACTGCGCCTTCGACAGCGAGAGCGACTACTTCCGCTTCAACACGGCGACCCCCGGCACCTACACCTTCACCTTCACGGCCAGCAACGTCCTCGGCATCGCCGACGCCATCCTGACCGTCACCGTCACCGCCACGCCCAGCGACTTCGAGCAGTGGCTCGCCGACCACGCCGCCTCCGGCCACGCCGCCGGTGAAACCGCCCCCAACGGCCGCACCTACTGGGACAACTACATCGCCGACATCGACCCCGGCGACACCTACCTGGCGATCGAGATCGCCGATCCCTCCGCCGGCACCTTCACCATCCCCGCCGCCTCCCCGAACCGCACCTACACCCTCCTCTGGACCACCAACCTCGCCACCGGCGACTACCAGCAGCAGGACCTCGGCCCCGGCGCCCCCTCCACCTCCATCCCCTTCCCCACCCCCGCCGACTGGTACGGCGGCCTCCAAGTCACCCTCCCCTCCGACCCCTGACCCTCTCCCCCTCCTGAGGGCGGGCCGTCGGCCCGCCCTTTTTGCGCCCTCCCCTCCCCTCCCCCCCTCCCTCGCACCCCTCCCCTTTCCTCCCCGCCATGCCCCTTCCGCCATCTGTTCGCCTTCCGGCAGCCCACTGCAATTCTATAACCAGGAAAAACATTGACTCTTCCACTCTTTTCCCGCATGCTTCCGCCCATGAACAACACGGTCAAACACGTTCTCCGCGAGGCCGCCGGCATCGCCGGCGATGCGGCGCGGGTCGCCATCGGGGCGCCGCTCCTCCCCTTCGCCCTCCCTGCCGCGGTGGCGGGGGTGGCGGCGTTCACGGTGGTGGCGCTGGGGGCTTCGCTGGCAAACGAAACCGGGAAGGCCGTGCTCGGGGAACTGCGGCGGAGGGCGAGGCTGCGGGCGCCGAAGCCGCCGTCACCGTCGCTGCGGGGGACGCCGACGCCCGAGGAGTTGGTCGAGGAGGCGGGAAAGCGGCCGCGGACGCTCGCCGTGCGGTTGCGGCTGGGGTCGCGGCTGGCGGATTTGGCGCCGACGTTGGATTCGGGGAACCGGTATGAGGTTTCGGGCCGGGGGGCGAAGCGGATTTC